>JAHECE010000217.1 GCA_024641895.1 Actinomycetales bacterium | reverse complement strand
GCGGCAATGAATGACCTCGACGGCGCCGACGCGACCCCCCCGGTCACGTCGCCCGGGCACGCGCCCGACGCGCTGGAGGTCGTCCCGCCGCCCACGCGCGCGCTGCCCGCTCGTTCCGAGCAGCTCGAGCTGGCCCCGGACCTCGTGTATTCGCTGCCGTCGGACGAGATGCTCATCAAGGGCGCCCCGCACAAGGTGCGCTCGGCCGCCAACGACCGCGTCGTGGAGTCGCTCACCTCGGTTCTCGATCAGTTCGACGTCGACGCCCGCGTGACCGGGTTCACGCGTGGCCCCACGGTGACCCGCTACGAGGTCGAGCTCGGCCCGGGCATCAAGGTCGAGCGCGTCACCGCGCTGAGCCGCAACATCGCCTACGCGGTCGCTTCGGCGGACGTGCGCATCCTCTCGCCGATCCCGGGCAAGTCCGCCATCGGCATCGAGATCCCCAACGCGGACCGGGAGACGGTGTCGCTGGGCGACGTCCTGCGGTCCGCGCCTTCGCGGCGCAGCCAGCACCCGCTCACGATCGGGGTCGGCAAGGACGTCGAGGGCGGCTACGTGGTGGCGAACCTCTCGCGGATGCCGCACCTGCTGGTCGCGGGTGCCACCGGCGCAGGCAAGTCCAGCTTCGTGAACTCCATGATCACGTCGATCCTCATGCGGTCGACACCGGACGAGGTGC
The DNA here is from genome assembly GCA_024641895.1 of Actinomycetales bacterium. GTDB lineage: Bacteria > Actinomycetota > Actinomycetes > Actinomycetales > JAHECE01 > JAHECE01. The sequence continues at coordinate 3,521 of JAHECE010000217.1, read as the reverse complement.
GCATGGTCCTCGTCGACCCCAAGCGGGTCGAGCTGACGATCTACGCCGGGATCCCGCACCTCATCACACCGATCATCACCAGCCCGAAGAAGGCTGCCGAGGCCCTCGACTGGGTGGTCCGCGAGATGGAGGCGCGCTACGACGACCTCGCGGCCTTCGGCTTCAAGCACGTGGACGACTTCAACGCTGCCGTCCGGGCGGGCCGGGTGCAGCCGCTGCCGGGGTCGGAGCGAAAGATCACGACCTACCCGTACCTGCTCGTGATCGTCGACGAGCTCGCCGACCTCATGATGGTCGCTCCGCGTGATGTCGAGGCCTCGATCCAGCGGATCACCCAGCTCGCACGGGCGGCGGGGATCCACCTGGTGCTTGCGACCCAGCGGCCGAGCGTCGACGTCGTCACAGGCCTCATCAAGGCCAACGTGCCGAGCCGGCTGGCCTTCGCGACGTCCTCGCTCGCCGACTCCCGGGTCGTGCTCGACCAGCCAGGTGCGGAGAAGCTCATCGGCCAGGGCGACGCGCTGTTCCTGCCCATGGGCGCCGCCAAGCCGATCCGCGTTCAGGGCGCCTGGGTGACGGAGAGCGAGGTCCACGCCGTCGTAGACCACGTGAAGGGCCAGCTCGGCCCGACCTACCGCGACGACGTCGTCCCGACAGTGTCGAAGAAGCAGGTCGATGATGACATCGGCGACGACCTGGAGCTGCTGCTGCAGGCCGCGGAGCTCGTCGTGACCACCCAGTTCGGTTCGACCTCCATGCTTCAGCGCAAGCTGCGCGTCGGCTTCGCCAAGGCCGGCCGGCTGATGGACCTCCTCGAGTCGCGCGAGATCGTCGGCCCGTCCGAGGGCTCGAAGGCCCGCGAGGTCATGGTCGCGCCGGAGCAGCTGCCCGAGGCGCTCGAGCTGCTGCGCGGAGGCGGCGCGCCGCTGGTGCGCGCAGCTGACCCGAACGACGGTGCGGGCGACGGAGACGGCGCCGACGCGGCTGTGGTGCGGGCCGGGTTCGCCGGGCCGGCCTTCGACCACGACGCGACCGCCGGCCTGGACGAGGTCGACGCCGACAGCGACGACGACGCCTGGGGCCTCACGGACCGGGAACGGTAGACCGACCGGGGGCGCTCACGTGCGCTCTCCTCGTCCGACGCCGGTACGAGGGCGAACCGGGGCCGCGTGGCGTGAGCACGCCGGAGGTGCGGCCGCCGGGAAGCCGGCAAGCCGTGGGGTCAGGCCGCCGGGACGGTCCGCACGACGGTGGGGGGCGGCCCGGTGGGCACCGGCGGCGTGGTCCGTTCCGTAGCCTCGGAGCCGATGACCTCGGCGACGCGCCGGCGCCGTGCCTCGACCTCCGAGGCGGTGATCCGCAGGCCCTCAGGGACGTCGCCGTCGAGGAGGTCCGGGGCCGCGTAGACCCGCTGGCCGCCCAGCCGGTCGACCGGGAATGCCGTCCACTCCAGGCCCCGGACGCGGGCAGGCCCGTCGGCCGGCTTGACCACCGTCGCCGTCATGACCGCGCCCGTGTTCGTCTGGGCGATGCAGCAGTGCGTGTCCTGGTTCGAGAGGAAGTTGCCCAGGCCGTAGGCCACCCACATGCCCTCGCCGCCCGGCCCGCCGCTGAGCTTGGCCATGGGCTGGGGGACGTGCGCATGCGTGCCGATGAGGAGATCGACCTGCCCCGAGTCGGCCAGGGCCTGCGCGATCCGTACCTGGTCGTCCGAGGGGGACGAGTGGTACTCGATACCGAAGTGCAGGCTGGCGATGACGAAGTCCGCGCCGTCCGCGCGGGCGGCGGCGGCCTGGGCGATCAATCGGTCAGGGTCGATCAGGTTGACCGCCCACGGGGCGTCAGCGGGGACGGGGATGCCGTTGGTGCCATAGGTGGCGCCGACCTGGGCGATCGTGATGGTCTGCCCGGCACGCTCGAGCACGTAGAGCTGTGGTGCGTTCGACTCCTCGGTGCTCCGGGCGCTGCCCGCGTGGCCCAGGCCGGCGGCGTCGGCTGCGTCAAGTGTGGCCACGACGCCGGCGTACCGGCGGTCCAGGCTGTGGTTGGTCCCGGTCGCGCACCCGTCCCAGCCCAGCGCCACGAGGTTGGGCACGAGTTCCGCGGGGGCGCCGAAGCTCGGGTACCCCGACGGCGAGGTGCCCGGCGGGGCGAGCGGCACCTCGAGGTTGCAGATCGCGAGGTCGCCACCGGAGATCCAGTCCTGGACGGGCGCCATCAGTGGGACGAAGTCGTACCCGGTCGCAGTCTTGGCGTTGCGGATCACCGTGTCGTGCGGCAGGACGTCGCCGCCCGCAACGATGGTGAAGACCGCGTCGGGCGCGGGCGTCGGGGAGGGGATCGGCGTCGGGTCGACGACGGCCGCCACGGGGTCGACCCCGAGGGGGTCCGGGGCGGCCTCACGTGCCGAGACGTTCCATGGCCGCAAGGCCAGTAGCGCGGCGAGGACCGTGGCCAGGATGATGACGGCGACGGCGATCGGTACCCAGGGGCCTCGGGTGGCAGCTCCACGGCGTTGTGTCACGCATCCAGGTTACGGAACGCATTGCGTGGCGCGATGCCCCCGGGCCGTGGAACGGCGCCCCTAGGCTGGCCTCGTGACCCCAGCAGCCGGCAAGGGCGCGCCGAGTGCGCCGGTGTGGAACATCGCGAACGTCGTGACGATGTCGCGCGTCGCCATGGTCCCCGTGTTCGCCTGGCTCTACCTCGGCGGGACCACGGGGATGCGCGTAGCCGCGGCGGCCGTCTTCGTCCTGGCGGCTGTGTCGGACCGTCTCGACGGGTACCTGGCCCGGAGCCGCAACCTGATCACCGACTTCGGCAAGATCGCCGACCCGATCGCCGACAAGGCCCTCACGATCAGCGCACTGGTCCTGCTCTCGGCAGAGGGTCTCGTGCCGTGGTGGGTGACGATCGTGATCATCGTGCGCGAGCTCGGCATCACCCTGCTGCGCTTCGTGCTCGTGAGGCGCTCGGTCATCGCGGCCTCGTCCGGCGGAAAGCTCAAGACGGTGCTGCAGCTCGTGTTCCTCGCCATGCTCATCGTTCCGTGGCCGGATCTGCTGCCCTCGGTGCCGGCGGACGTCATCGTCGTGACGGCGCAGGTGGTCATGTACGCCGCAGTTGTCGTCACGGTGGTGACCGGCATCCAGTATGTCCTCGACGCCCTGCGGATCTCCCGTTCCGCCGGCTCCGGCGGCGCATGACCGCCGCGGGACCACGTGAGCCGGCTCCCGACGCCCCGGCTCCCGACGACGACGCTCATCGAGTCGTCGCGCGGTGCGAGGCAGCCGGTCTGACCATCGCGGTGGCGGAGTCCCTGACCGGGGGAGCCCTGACAGCCCGACTTGTCGACGTCCCCGGTGCCTCGGCGGTGCTGCGCGGCGGAGTCGTCGCTTATGCCACCGACCTCAAGGCCAGCCTGCTCGGCGTCGACGAGACGCTCCTGGCTCGAGTCGGCGCCGTCGACGGGCTCGTCGCCGGACAGATGGCCGACGGCGTCCGACGTCGCCTGCGTGCCG
>JAHECE010000216.1 GCA_024641895.1 Actinomycetales bacterium | reverse complement strand
GGCTGACGAGGCCTGCGATGCCCGCCTGCAGGGCGCCGATGAGCGCCGCTGCCGTGCCGGCGCGTTCGCCGCGCCTCGTCAGGGCCAGTGCGGTGGCGTTCGGCATGACCATGAAGAGCAGGCTGAGCACGAGCCAGAGCAGGGTCAGGAGCCCAAGCAGGCCACCGGCCCCGGTCACCGCGACGGCCAGGAGGCCGGCGCCCGTGACGACGATCAGCGGCAGGGCGACGCGCAGCACGTGGATCGGTGTGGTTCGCCGCATGAGAGCGGCATTGACCTGGGACGCGGCGATGCCGCCGGCGCCGTTGAGGGCGAAGATCAGGGCGAACTGCTGCGCGGTCAGGCCGTAGCCGAGCTGCAGCACGAACGGTGCGCCTGCGACGTACGCGATCAGCGCGCCCATCCCCAGGCCGGGGATGACAGCCAGTGCCATGAAGTGCCGGTCCCTCAGCAGCCCGGCGTACCCGCGCACGGCGGCGCCGAGGCCACCCGACGCTCGCGCGTCCGGAGCGTGGGTCTCCGGCAGGAACCGCCAGACGACGAGGAAGAGTGCGACGCCCATGGCGGCGAGCACGCCGAACACCGCGCGCCAGCCCGCGACGCCGGCGATGAAGCCGCCGACGGTTGGCGCCAGCAGCGGCGCGACGCCGATGACGAGCATGAGGCGCGAGAGCACGCGGGCGGCGGGCCCGCCGCTGAATCGGTCTCGGATCACGGCCATCGCGGTGATGGAGGCGGCCGAGTTCCCCACGCCCTGGATCATCCGCAGCACGATGAAGGGGCCGACGGCCGGAACGACGACGCACAGGAGCGATGCGACGACGTGCAGCGCGATCCCGATCAGCGCCGGGCGGCGGCGGCCGAAGCGGTCTGAGAGCGGGCCGATGATCAGCTGGCCGAGCGCGGCTCCGATGAGGACGCCCGAGATCGTGAACTGCGCGGCGGCCGCCGTCGTGCCGAGCTCGGCCGCCACCGTCGGCAGCGACGGCAGGTACATGTCGACCGACATCGCGCCCAGCGCGGCCATCGCACCCATGAGCACGACGAACCGCACGCTTGGGCTGTACGACGACGGAGCCGCAGGAGTCGTGATGGTGGCGGTGGGGGTGGTCACGGAATCAATGTTCACACTTCAACTACGCGCTGTCGAATCGTTTCGGGTGTGTCCTGCGTCTCGCTTTCGGTCGGCGCGGCGGGACCGGCCGACGGGGTTGGCCGCGGCGAGAGCCCGCCACCTGGTCGGCGCTGGGCCGGGTTGCCCGGCGGGCTCTGTGCGGGGCTGCCGTGAAGGGCATGGAGCCGACCTCGTGCACGGGCACTTCTCGCACCACCCGCGCCCGATCGAGGTCTACCGGGGGCGCCTCGTCCTGTCCGGCTGCGGCGACCTGGTCAACGACTACGAGGGGATCTGCGGGCACGAGGAGTTCCGCGGCGACCTGCGTCTGCTCTACCTGGCTTCGGTCGATCCCTCCGACGGTGCCTTCCGCAGGCTGCGGATGATCCAGATGCGAGCACGGCGGCTGCGGCTGGAGCGGGCGTCCACCGAGCAGGCGCAATGGCTCGCCGCGAAGCTGGACTCGGTGAGCCGGCCCTTCGGCTGCGGCGTCGACCTGGGGGGCGACGGGTGACCTGCACGCCCGGCTCGGGATAGCGTCGTCGGCGTGAACAAGGACCGTGCTCTCATCGGGGTCGGCCTGGCGCTCGTCGTCGTCGGCGGTATCTGGACGGCGCAGGGCCTCGGGTACCTGCCGGGGAGCGTGATGACGGGTGTGACCCTGTGGGCGGTCGTCGGTCCGGTCGTCGCGATCGGCGGCGCCTGGCTCGTGATCAGGGCACGGCGACGTCGCCGTCGGCCGGAATAGGCGCACGGCGGCCAGGAGCTGGACGGATGGACGGACCCAGGGAACGGAGGTCGCCGTGCACACGGTGTGCGTGACGGGTGCGGGCGGCATGACCGGGACGGTGACCGCGCTGAGGTTCCTCGAGGCGGGGTACCGCGTCATCGGTGCGGACATCGCGCCGGAGCCACCGAGCCTGCCGGTGCGTTGGTCGAACCCTGACTTCACTTATGTGCGGTGCGACCTCACGGACTACGGGGACGCGGTCGACCTCCTGCGGGACGTCGACGCTGTCGTGCACCTGGCGAACGTTCCGGCGCCGGGCCTGGTGCCGGCGGCCCGGACGATGCACGTCAACACCGCCATGAACTCCAACGTCTTCCTGGCCGCCGCGCAGCTCGGCCTCGGGCGGGTGGTCTGGGCGAGCAGCGAGACGACGCTCGGCCTGGACTTCGACGAGGAGAACCGGCCCCGGTACCTGCCCGTCGACGAGGACCACTTCCCCTATCCGAGGAGCACCTACGCGCTCTCGAAGGTGGTGGGGGAGACGACGGCGCGGCACGTCTCGGAGTGGTCGGGGATCCCGTTCGTCGCGCTCCGCCTGTCCAACGTCATCACCGAGGCGGCCTACCGGGGCTTCCCGGCCGCGTGGGCGGAGGAGACCGCGCGGCGCTTCAACCTCTGGAGCTACATCGACGTCCGCGACGCCGCTGACGCGTTCCTGCTCGCCCTCACCGCCCGGGTCGAGGGCGCGACCGAGTTCATCATCGCGGCCCCGGACTCGGTCATGCCCGTGCCCACCGCGGAGCTCGTGGCGCGCTGGTATCCGGACGTGGAGGTCCGCCGCCCGCTCGAGGGCTTCGAGTCGCTCCTGTCGTCAGCGCGGGCTCAGGAGTCGCTGGGATTCCGGCCTTCGCGCAGCTGGCGCGACCATGGCGGCGGCCCTCAGGCCGGACTGCCTCGAGGCTGAGGCGGTCGGCGGCGCGAGCCAGGCGTCCCACGGGGCCTCCGAGGCTGCGAGGCTGCGAGGGCGGTCGGGAATCAGTCTCCGTCGCCGCTGCGTCCGGCAGCGTCCGCTCGTGCATCGGCGAGCCCGGACGAGACTGTGTCAAGTGCCCCCACGATCGGCTGGGCCTGCGCCGCGGTCACCTTTCCCTGCTCGACGAACGTGGCGAGGTCGCGCTCGAGCTCCCGGACCTTTCCCGCCGCCTTGCCGAGCTGGCCGTCGTCGATCTCCTCGACCAGCTTGTCGAACGTCTTGAGGAGGTCCGCGCGGGCCTTGGCCGCGCCGTCGCCGGACGGCTCGATGGCCGAGATCGCCGCGCCGAGCCGGCTGAGCGCGCCAGGCAGGGGTGTCCCCGCAGGCGGGGCGGCGGGGGCAGGCGTCGAGGTCGGCGTCGGGCTGGGGGACGGCGTGGCCGCCGGGCTTGTCACCGCGGGGGTCGGCGTCACGTCCGCCGCCCGGTTGCTGAGGCTGAATCCCAGCGCGAGCAGAGCCAACGCCGTCGCGACGGCGACGACGGCGAGCACGCGCCGTCGGCGGCGTGTCCAGGTCGGTGGCGCGTTTGCTGCCACAGAGTCCGCGTTGACCGGCTCCGGTCCCGTCGGCTGGGCCGCGCCTGAGGGTCGCGGCATGGCCCTCGTCGGGCTGCCCGAGAACGCGCGTGTCGATGGGGGCTCGGCCGGCTGGGTCGTGACCTGCTCGGCCGGCTGGGTCGTGACCTGCTCGGCCGGGTTCACAGCTTCGACCGGGAGAGCGGGGACGGCTTGCATGGCCGGCAGGGTGCGCGTCGTCGGGGCCGTGGCCCGTGCCACGGTGTCCAAGGCGCGAAAGCGTGACAGGGCCGCTTGGACGTCGGCGGCGACGGGCCGTGAACCCGGGGCCTTGGCCAGCATGGTGGCGACGAGCTGCTCGAGCGCGACCGGCGCATCGGGGCGGGCGACGCGCAGGGGAGTCGGGCTGGCTTGCACCTGCTGGTTGAGGACCGCCAGGGGATGCTCTCCGGTGAAGGGCGGTCGCCCGGTGAGCAGGGCAGTGAGCAGGCAGCCGAGGGAGTAGACGTCGGCGGCCGGCGTGGCCGCCTCGGCCATCGCCTGCTCCGGCGACATGTACTCCGCGGTGCCGAGTGTGGTGCCGGGTGCGGTCAGGCTCGTCGATGCCGACTGCGTCAGCGTGGCGATTCCGAAGTCGACGACCTTCACTCGATCGCCGTCCAGCAGCACGTTAGCGGGCTTGACGTCGCGGTGGACCACGCCGATCGCGTGGGCTGCGGCGAGTGCACCCGCGACGGACTCGCCGATGCGCGCGACCTCTGCGAGCGGCAGGGCGCCCGTCTCTCGCAGGGTTCGAGCGAGATCCGGGCCGCGGAGG
>JAHECE010000215.1 GCA_024641895.1 Actinomycetales bacterium | reverse complement strand
CGCATCCTCGGCGGCCCTCTCGCCGGCCGGGTTCGGCTTCGCGAGGTCGGCGGCGGGGACTGCGCCTTCGGGGGCTGCGCCTTCGGGGACCCCGGCTCCAGCGACCCCGGCTCCAGGGACTCCGGCCGGCGCGGCGACCTCACCCGTGGTTCCGGCGCCGTGCGCGGGAGTCGCCTCCGGCGCGGTCGGGCGGGTCGGGCGCAGCTGCCGGACGGTGGCCGGGGGGCGTTCCGCTGCCGGTGCCGCCGGGCGCTGATCGGCCGGTCCTGCCTCCCAGCCGTCCTCGTCCTCCTCCTCGAGCCGACCGATCTCCTGCCGGACGCCGCGGGAGGCACGCAGGTCCTCGAGCAGCTCGGCCGTGCGACGGTCGCCGTCCTCGGGGAGGCTGTCGGCTCCGGCCGACGTCTCTCCGGCCGACGTCGGGACAGACGTCTCTTGTGGCGCGCTCGGCGCCTGCGGGTCCATGGTCGGGCCCGCGTCGCGCTCGGCGAGCCGTGTGCCGTCGCCTACGGCAGCATCGGGGGCGTCTTGCTTCGGCTCGTCGTCTGGGTGCTCTGCCCGGCCGTGCCCGTCGCGTGCCGGGTCGGCCTCGCCGCCCTCGACCGTGCGGTCGTGACGGGCGGAGGTGTCGGAGCGCCGCTCCAGGCGTCGGGGCCGCGAGCTTGCCCAGTGCGGGGACTGTTCCGCGGCTGGTGCCGGGACATCGGTGTCAACCTCGACGTCGTACACCCGGGACTGGACGGACGAGAGGTGACGACGGGCGTCGGGCGAGCCGAGGTCGGTCTCGGAGAGCCAACGACTCTCGTCGTCGAGAGCCTGCAGTGCTCGGGTGGGGACGTCGACATGCCACCGCGCCTGTCGGTCGCGACCGCCGGCGCTGAACTCGAGCACCAGCTCCCAGCCTTCGCCTGGCCGGCGCACGGCGGTCCAGCTCAGGTCAGCGGGATCGACTCCGCGGTGCGCCAGGCGGTCGACGACGAGATCGCCGAGCCGTGGGGCACCGGGTTCGCGCCCGAGGGAGATCAGCCGCGCCTGCTCGGCGACCCAGTTCCGCTCGGCGATCACGGGGCTCTCGTAGCGCCGCACCTGCTCTACCGGCACGCCTGCGTCGCGAGCGATGTCGGCGGGGCTCTCGCCGGCGCGGATCCGGCTCTGGATCTCGCGGGGGCGGACGAGGCTCGCCGTACGCACCTGCCCCAGGGCGGGGCGGTCGTTGCGCACTGCGGCGCGCAGCGCGTCGTCGATCGCGATCCGGTGACGGTGGCCGTCCGGACCGACAAGAACGAGGTGCTCCCCGTCGGTGTGCAGCCCGACCAGCTCGAGATCAGCCATTACCGCCTCCTCCAGCGTTCCGCGGCCAGGGTGCCACCTTCATGGACCGGCCCGCTGGATCCGCCACGGTGTGGCGCGCTCGGAGGGCCCACGTGCGGCAGGATCGGAGCCTACTCGGCGGCCCGGGACTGCCGAACGTGCCGCCGCGGGCCGAGCCCCGGCCCCCCGCGCAGTCCTCGGCCGGCGGTGCGGCACGTGCGCGGCGCAGCTGCCCGATCTGAGGAGGCCCGACGATGAACGAGACACTGCCCGGCGACGGAACGCCGGACGCCGACGGAGAAGTCGACCCCGCCGGCGTCGACCTGGACCAGCTCCTGGACCTTGCCCGGAACGTGGCCCGCGGCGCCGGTGAGCTCATCCACGCAGGGCGTCGCGGGGGGACGTCGGTGGCGTCGACCAAGTCGAGCTCGGTCGACGTCGTCACGGCCCTCGACACCGCGTCGGAGCGCTTCATCCGCCAAACGGTCGCCGCGGCTCGTCCGGATGACGGCGTGCTCGGCGAGGAGTACGGCCACGAGGTCGGGTCGAGCGGGCTGACCTGGGTGGTCGATCCCATCGACGGCACCGTCAACTTCCTCTACGGCATCCCGGCCTATGCGGTGAGCATCGCCGTCGTGGCCGGCGACCCGTTCGACCCCGGGGCCTGGACACTGCTAGCGGCCTGCGTCCAGGCCCCGGCGCAGGGGCGGAGCTACTGGGCGGCACGTGGCCGGGGGGCGTGGCGGTCCGACGAGTACGGGGCGGCGTCGCGGCTCACGGTCGCCGAGCCCGTGCCACTCTCGCAGGCGCTGGTGGGCACCGGCTTCGGGTACCGACCCGAGCGCCGGGCCCAGCAGGGCCGGGTTCTGGCGTCCCTCGTGCCGCGCGTGCGCGACGTCCGTCGGGCCGGCGCCGCCTCGCTCGACCTGTGCGCTGTCGCCGCCGGGGAGCTCGACGGCTACTACGAGCGCGGCCTCAAGCCGTGGGACCTTGCCGCGGGCGAGCTCGTCGTCCGTGAGGCGGGGGGCGTGGTCACCGGTCTGCGAGGCCGGGCCGCGGGCGAGGACCTGACCCTTGCCGGCTCTGCCGGGACGGTCGCCGCGCTCACGGGCCTGCTCGAGAGCCTGGGCGCGGATACCGACGAGTGCTCCACCGGGTGACTCGCGGTGCAGCTTGCTGCGCCGGCGCCTCTGATGGTGCACAATCCCATCGCCCGTCGGGAACACCTAGCCCGCCGGGGCGTTACATGTGCGTACCGGACCGACCCGGCACTGCACCCGCCCTGCAACGAGAGACCGGAGCGTGACGCGCCCCATGGCCACCGACTACGACGCCCCACGCAAGACCGACGAGGAGATGAGCGAGGACTCGCTCGAGGAGCTCAAGGCGCGTAGGGCCGAGAAGCACTCAGGTGCCGTCGACGAAGACGAGACCGAGGCCGCCGAAGGATTCGAGCTGCCCGGCGCCGACCTGAGCGGCGAAGAGCTCTCGGTGCGGGTCCTTCCGCGCCAGGCCGACGAGTTCACGTGCTCGAACTGCTTCCTGGTCCATCACCGGAGCCAGCTCGCGTACGAGAAGAACGGTCAGCTGGTCTGCTCGGAGTGCGCCGCCTGACCTGACTGCCGACGCCCGAGGATCGCAGCAGCGAGCTCGTCGGGACGGCGGGTAGCGACGACCCAGTACGGCGTGGGGTCGGCCGGATCGTCCAGGTGAACCCGGACGGACGTGCCGACCCACGGTCGTGCGCACACGAATGCACGAGCGTCGAGACCCGGCCCCAGCCCTTGACGGGTCTCCTCCCTGTCGAGGACGTCGACGCGCTGCACGAGAGCGACGGGAAGGTGGGCGGCGCCCACCTTCAGCTCCCCGCCTGCGACCGCGATCCGCGTGGCGCTGCGCGCGATCCAGCTGCCGGTCGCGGCTGCCGCGGCAATTCCGGCCGCTGCCGCGAGCAGGACGTCGATCGGCATGAGCGCCGCTGCGGCGAAGCCGCCCGCAATGAGCGTGAGCAGCCAGTACGCCGGCGACGGGGTGAGCCGTTCGTGGTAGTCGACCATCCCGCCAGCCTGCCACGAGCCGGCCCGACCTCGCCTGACCGTGGCGGGGACGACCTGAGCCACGTCGTCGCGCGAGTCAGTAGAGTCAGTGGTCGTGACCCACGGTTCCCCCGATGTCGTCGAGGTTCTTCTCAGCCAGCTGGACCCCGACATCCCCGAGCCCGGCTACGCGCACCCAGGTGACGCCGGCGCAGATCTCCGTACGCGGGTCGACGTCGTGATCCCTCCGGGTGAGCGGGCGACCGTGCCGACCGGGACCTCGATCGCCCTGCCGGACGGCTATGCGGCCTTCGTGCACCCACGGTCCGGGCTCGCGGCCCGGCACGGCATCACGATCGTCAACGCACCCGGCACGGTCGACGCAGGCTTCCGCGGCGAGATCACCGTGACCCTCCTGAACACCGACGCACGGGAGGCCGTCTCGTTCCACCGCGGCGACCGCATCGCCCAGCTCGTGATCCAGCCCGTCTCGCGAGCGCGCTTCGTCCGGACCGAACGGCTCCCGGGGTCCCATCGGGGCGAGGGCGGCCTGGGCTCCACCGGGGGCTGGGCGACGACTGCGGCCAAGGAGGCCTGAGGCATGGGTCTGTTCTCGCGTCGCCGTGATGACGGTACGACCGCTGACGGCGAGGCGGCCGACGCGCCGGCCGACGACGCGCAGCACGAGCCGGCCGCGCCCGGCCGTGGGGCGAGCCGGGGACCGTGGGACCTCACCGAAGTCCCTGACCTGGGCGCCCGTCTCGACTTGGGCGCGTTGCGGATCCCGGGGCTGGTCGGCATGCAGCTGCGGATGGAGATGGACCAGAACGGGGCCCGCGCCGTGGCGGTCAACCTCGGCTTCGAGGGTTCCGCGCTGCAGGTGCAGG
>JAHECE010000027.1:9946-16108 GCA_024641895.1 Actinomycetales bacterium | reverse complement strand
CTCGTCCGGTCCGACCCGTGGCCCGACCTGCCGCAGCGCGTGGCGGCGGCGAGCCCGTCCGCCCCAGGCCCGCGCCTGGCGCGGGACCTCGCCCGAGCCGAGCGCCTCTCGCGCGAACAGGCGGCGGTGTAGATGGAGCGGGTCGCGTTCCTGGTCGAGGAGACCGGTGAGCACATCGGGTGCCTGCTCAACCCGGAGACGGTCGTCATGTCCCGGACCGCAGGCGTCGAACCGCGGCGGTCGGCGGGTGGCCGGCTGACGGGGGCGGGCCTGGCCGACGACCCTCTGCTGTTCACCGGCGGCGGCCGCACGGAGCTGCGACTCGACCTCCTCTTCGACGTCGACCTCGCGCCCACCCAGAACCCGGTGACCGACGTCCGGCAGATGACGCGGCCCATCTGGCGCCTCGCGGAGAACTCGGCCGAGGTGGAGCGCCAGCGACGCCCGCCCTCGGTGCGCTTCGTGTGGGGCCGAGCCTGGAACGTGCCCGGGATCGTGACGGAGGTCGCCGAGCGCTTCGACCGCTTCGGCGCCGACGGCTCGCCCCTGCGCTCCTGGTTGCGGCTCGTCTTCGTGCGGATCGGTGCGGGCGCCGACGAGGAGGGCGGTGAGTCGTACGAGCTGCTGCGCCGGCTGCCGCCCGTCGACCTCACCGCGCCCGCCGTGGGCGCGGTGAACGTCATCGGCGACGGCAGCGGCGAGGGCCTCGGCGACGGCGGCGCCGGACTGGACGGCGCCGGGCCGGTCCCGCCCGCGGAGCTCGGCCTGCTCTCCCAAGAGGCCTTCGGGACGCCGCTGCTCTGGAAGCTCCTGCTCCTCTACAACGAGATCGACGACCCGTCGGCGTTCTCCGGGCCGCTGGCCGTGCCCCCGCTCGGGGAGGCGCCCTGATGCGTCAGGTGCAGGGGCTCCCGGAGCTCATCATCACGTTGGCGGGCCACCGGCTCGCGGCGTCGGAGGTCGCGTCCGTCGAGTCGGTCCGCGTGCGGCTCGCCCTCGCCCAGCCGGGCCAGTGCGAGATCACGTGGCACCTGGCCGACGCGGCAGCAGCGCGTCGCCTCGACGCCGCCCCCGGCGATGCCCTCCGCGTCGAGGTCGGCGGTCATCGAGAGCCGCTCTTCGTGGGCGAGGTGACGGTCACCGAGTACGCGCACGGCGCCGACGCCTCGCTCGAGATCCGCGTCCGCGCGTACGACGCCCTGCACCGGCTCCGGATGCGCCAGCACACCGCCCTCCACGAGGACGTCAGCCTCGCAGGGCTCGCCGAGGCGCTGGCCGACGGCGCGGGCCTGAGGATCGAGGGCGGCGCCGTCCACCTCGGCAATGTCTACCAGTGCGCTCGCTCGGACCTCGACGTCCTCGTCGCCGCGAGCGCCCGGGTCGGCCTCTTCCCTGTCGTCGACGGCGCTCGCCTCCGCTTCGTCGACCTGCGGGGCGACGGCGAACCTTTCGAGCTCGAGCTCGGGGCCGGCCTGCACGCCGCCGAGCTGGAGGTCAGCCAGGAACCCTCCTACCGCAGCGCCGAGACGGTCCGGTGGGACCCGGCCAGCGCGGCCGCGAGCACGGGGCGCGGCCGCAGCCCGCACGCCCGCGCGGCCGTCCAGGTGGATCCGGCTCCGGAGTCGGTCGGCGGCGGCGGGACGTTCGTCCGCGCAGACGAGGTGATGGGTGACGGGGCGCTCGCCGACGCCCTCGCCCAGGCTGACCTCGATGTCCGCAGCGCGTCCGAGGTCACCGCGACCCTCGTGGCCGAGGGCGACCCGGCCCTGCGCGCAGGCCGGCAGGTCCGCGTGAGCGGCGTCGTCCCGCGGCTCGAGGGCCTGTACACGGTCTGCGAGGCCGTCCACACGATCGACGGCACCGGCTACGAGACCACGCTCTCCACGCGTCCGCCGGCCGGCCCGGGGCCGCGACCGGCGGATGTCGTCACCCTCGGCGTCGTCGACCGGGTCGACGACCCGGAGTCGCGGGGGAGGTCTCAGGTCAGGCTGCCCGCCTACCCGGACCTCGTCACCGGATGGGCGCCCGTGCTCGTCGCGGCGGGCGGCCCGGGCAAGGGACTGGTCGCGCTGCCCGACGAGGGGGACACCGTCCTGGTCCTGCTGCCGGCCCGGGACCCCGAGCAGGCCATCGTGCTCGGCGGCCTCTATGGGCGCGAGACGCTGCCGGATGCCGCTGCCGACGGCCCCCGGGGAGGTCGGTACACCTTCCTGACGGCGGACGGGCAGCGGGTCTGCCTCGACTCGCACGCCAAGAGCCTCACGCTGGCGGACGGGCACGGCTCGCTCGTCGAGCTCGGTCCGGAGCTCATGCGCCTGTCGTCGGCGACCGACCTCGTGATCGAGGCGCCCGGCAAGGCCCTGCGCGTCCGCGCCCGCACGGTCGACTTCGAGGAGGCGACGTGAGACTGCTGCTGAAGCGCGGCGTCGTGCGCTGCGGGCACGACGGGGTGGTCGCCAACGTGCCCTCGCAGACCTGGGTCCGCGTGGATTCCTCGCCGGTGCTCGTCGAGCCGGACCCCGCGGGCAGATCCATCTCGATGTGCCCGAACATCGGCGTCAACATCAAGCCCTGCACCACCACGCTGGTGGTGCGCACGGGCTACTCGACCTTCGTGCGGATCGGCGGCCGGCCCGCGAGCCTCGAGACCGTCGTCGGGTTCACCGACGGCACGCCGCCCGGTCTCGTCGAGTACACCGTGCGGGACCCCGGTCAGGACTTCGTGGCGGCGACGTCATGAGGGGGCCGGCATGAGCGCGCCGCGGTACCGGTCCGTCTTCTTCGCCCACCCCTACCTCGACGGTGCAGGACTCGCGGGCCTGCGCCTCGGTCCGGGTGGGCGGCTCGCGACAGTCACCGACGCCGCCGCGATCCGGCAGTCGCTCCTGCTCCTGCTGTCCACCAGACCCGGTGAGCGCGTGAACCGCCCGCAGTACGGTTGCCATCTCTTCCGGCTCGCGTTCGCGCCGGCGGACGACACGACGGCCGGCCTCGCGATCCACTACGTGGCCCGCGCCGTCGAACGCTGGGAGAAGCGCGTGGACATCGTGTCGCTCGACGCCGAGCGGCCCGCCGACGAGCCCTTCGTGCTCGAGGTGCGCATGCGGTACCGGGTGCGGGCCACCCAGCACGAGGACGAGCTGGGCGTGACCGTACCGGTCGAGGCGGGGCGGTAGCCGTGACCCGAGACGTGAGCGAACCCGGAGGTCCTTCGTGAGCATCCCCGTCCCCAACCTGGACGACAGGTCGTTCGCAGACCTCGTCGAGGCCGCGCGCACGCGCATGCGCCAGATCGACCCGCAGTGGTCGGACCTGTCGGTGCACGACCCGGGCATGGTGCTCGTCGAGGCGTTCGCGCACCTGACCGACATGCTGCAGTACCGGCTCAACCGGGTTCCCGACAAGCTCTACGTCGTCTTCCTCAACCTGCTCGGCACCGTGCTGCGGCCCCCGTCGGCCGCCGAGGTGCAGCTCGAGTTCTCGCGCAGCGCCGCGGGCGGCGAGGCGATCCGCATCCCGCGCGGGACCCGGGTCTCGACGCCGCCCGGTGTGCCGGGTGCCGCCCAGCCTGTGTTCAGCACCCTTGCCGACGCGGAGGTCCCCGCGGGCGAGGCCTCGGTCCTCGTGCCCGCGGCCGACGTCGCGCTCCGGGACGCGGTGCCGATCGGAACGGGCTCGGGGCAGCCGGGCCAGGTCTTCGTGCTGCCCGACGCGCCGCTGGTCGACGGTGCCGGCCTGGCCGTGGGGATCGAGGTGCCTGCGGGCGTCGAGCTGCCCAGCGGCGCGGCCCTGAGCGTCGACGGCCGCGCCTTTCGCATCTGCGCCGAGGTCGAGGTGTTCGCGGATGCCCCCGCCGGTGAGCCCGCCGTGCGCGTCGACCGCTCGGCCGGTCGCGTCGTCTTCCCGTGGTGGCCCGCCGATGCTCCCGAGCCGCCGGTGGTGCCGGGGCCGGGTGCCCAGGTCCGAGCGTGGTACCGCACCGGGGGCGGAGAGCGCGGAAACGTCCAGGCCGGTCAGCTCACGGTCCTGCGGGACGCGATCGCCGGCGTCCGGGTCACCAACTCGCTGCCCGCGACCGGCGGCCGGGACGGCGAGGCCCTGGGTGAGGCCCTGCGCCGGGCGCCGCAGGACTTCCAGGCCCGGGACCGTGCTGTGACGGCACGTGACTACGAGGTGCTGGCCGCGCGGCACGGCGGCGTCGCGCGGGCGCGGGCGCTGACCCGCCGCGACGTCTGGGCCTTCGCCGCGCCGGGGGAGGTGGAGGTCGTCCTCGTCCCGCACGTACCGGGCAACGCTCGTCAGGACGGCCGGATCAGCCTCGACGCCCTGGCGGCGCAGGCCCGCGAGGAGGTCCGGGCCGAGACGGAGGCGCACCTGAGCGACGTCGCGACCATCGGCGCCGTCCCGCGCGTCCGGTGGGGCCGGTACAAGCAGGTCTCGATCGATGCCCGCGTCGTCGTGCGGCCGGACGAGGACGTCGACGCGGTCCGCGGACGGATCGTGCGTCGCCTCGACGGCGCGGTGAGCCCGCTCCCTGAGGGCTCGGCGGGCTTCGCCTCGGGCTTCGGGCGGCCGCTGCGGGTGTCCAACCTCTACCGCGCGCTCGAGCACGCCGAGCCCGGCGTGCTCTACGTGGACCGGGTCCGGGTGCGCCTGGCCCGGGTGCCGGACTCCGAGGCCACCCCGTTGGTCCGGGCCGAGGGGCAGCCCCGCACCTGGTTCGTCGGCCAGCGCGAGACGCTCTTCCGCACGACGAACGCGGGCGACGGCTGGGAGGCCTGCGCCGTGTTCCCCGGCGAGGAGGTCCGCGCCGTCGCGCCGTACCACGTGGACGCCCCCGGCCGGGCGGCGGGCCCGGCCCGGCCCGGCATGGTCGCCGTCGCCACGGACACCGGGTCCGGCTCTCGCGTGCACGTCAGCGAGGACCTGGGCGAGAGCTGGCGCAAGGTTGCCGAGCTCGGCTTCGGGCTCGCGGACCTCGCGTGGACCGACCGCAGCGGCACCCCCGTGCTGCTCATGGCCGGCGCGAGAGGTCTCTACGAGCAGGTGCTCTCCCCAGGGGCCGTCCCCGTGCAGAACCTGGTCGATCCCACCCAGCCGGACCGCGGTTTCTACGCCGTCGACACCTTCATCGACGTCCGTGGCCGGTCCGGCGTCGTCGTCGTGGGCGAAGCGTCCTCCGGCGTGTGGCTCTCCCCGGAGGCCGGGGCGCCGGAGTCGTTCCGGCGGATCCGCGACGCGGGCGAGGACATCCGATGCCTCACCGTGCAGTACGACGGACCCGCGGCGTTCCTGTGGATCGGACGGGCGGTGCCCGAGGGCAGCGGGATCGGCTGCGCCCGCCTGCGCATCGACGAGCTGGCCCGCACGGACCTGTCTGCGCTGCATGCGGCGTGGGAGGAGTTCCGGCAGGGCTGGTCCGGCGGTAGCTGCTGGGGCGTGCACGTCGGTCGCTCCTACGCGTACGCCGCGACCCAGAGCGGCGGCGTCGTCCGGCTGCCCCTGGGGCGTGGCGCCGCTGCGTGGGAGCAGCCCGACGTCAACTGTGGGCTGCCGCTGCGGGACCGTGCCCGGTTCGAGCCAGTCCGTTCGGTCTCGGGTGCGCTGCTGACGGCGTCGGGTGGGCACGGGCACGCCTCGGTGGCCGACGGAGCCGGCGAGCTCGTCCTCGCCGCGGGGCCACGCGGCGTGCTGCGCTCGGCCGACGAGGGCGCGTCCTGGAGCTCCTGCTCCGCGCGCACGGTCGACGACGTCGTGACCCTGCCGCCCACCTGGCTCTTCTGCTCGGGCGAGCACACGGTCGAGGTGGTCCGGGCCGATGGCTGAGCACGGAGTCGTCGATCTCCTGCCCGAGGTCATCCGGTCCACCGCGCTGCCCGGCAGCCCGCTCGCTGCCCTCGGGTCGGCGGCGGACGACATGCACGGTCCGGTCGTGCACGTGCTGGACCACCTCGACGACGTCGTCGACCCGTTCCGCGCGCCGGCGCGCTTCGTGCGCTACCTCGCCGGTTGGGTGGACCTCGGCTGGGTGGGGGCGGCCGAGGGGGAGTCGGCGGCGCGGGCGGGCGCGGGGATGACCGTGACCCGCTTGCGGGACGTCATCGCGGCGTCGGCGGACCTGGCGGCGCGGCGCGGTACCCCCGGCGGGCTCGCCAGGTTCCT
>JAHECE010000027.1:0-9936 GCA_024641895.1 Actinomycetales bacterium | reverse complement strand
CTGCACCTTGCGACCGGCGTCGACGGCTTCCGCATCGAGGCGGTCCCGGGGAAGTTCCACGTGCGGGTCGTCGTGCCGGCGCCGGCGGGCGATCAGCTGGACCTCGTGAGCCACCTCGTCCAGGCGCTGCGGCCGGCGCACGTGACCAGCGAGGTCGTGCTCGCCGGCGAGGTGCTGCCGGACCCGGACGTGCCTGCGGGCGCCACCGGCGCCACCGGCGCCGCGGGCGCGGTGCCGCCAGGGGAACCGTCGGTGCCCGCGGATGCGGCGCCACCTGCAGACGCCGAGCCGTCGTCTCCGGTGTCCGAACCGCCGCCGGAGCCCCTCGCGCCGGCTCCTGAGCACCTGCCGCCGTCGTACCCGCCGGACCCGGCGCAGCGGCGGGCGCGATCGGCGCAGCGGGACCGGTCACCGACACCGCCGCCACCGCCACCGCCGCCGGGTGCGGAGGCCGGCCCCTCGAGGAGGGACCCGTGAGCGGGTTGGTCGTGACCACCGGATCTGCGAGCGTGACGCTGGCGGGAGGTGGTGGGGCTGTGACGGTGTCCGTGACGAACACCGGCTCCTCGCCCACCCGCGTCGTGCTCGCGGCCTTCGACGTCGGGCCGAGCGACTACGGCCGGGAGCGCACCTTCACGATCACCGCGGACCCGGAGAACGAGATGCTCGAGCGAGACGAGTCGAACAACACGCTCCGGCTGGCCGTCGAGCTCGTGTCGCGTCCGAGCGGCGCGGTCGACGTGGCGTGCCGTGCGCTCTAGCACGCGCGCCACGCCGTGCGTCTCAAGCCGGAGCCTGGTTCGCCGCCCGGCGGGTGAAGCGGCATGACCAACCCTAGGCTCGGACGTGGGCGGGGCGCGGAGGACGACGACTGGGAGGGCATCCGGTGAGCGAGATCAGCGTGAGTCTGGCATCGACGCAGGTGACGCTTGTGAATGGACGCTCGAGCCTGACGGCGTCCGTCACGAACGCTTCCGCGAGCGTCGAGCGGGTGGTGCTCGGCGTGTACGCGGCCCCTGGCGCTGCGGCGGCGGCGACCGCGGGGCCCGTCGTGAACCCGGTCTCGTGGACCACCGTCGAGCGTCCACTACGCGAGATCGGGCCGGGGGCCACCGAGCAGTACGTCGTCTCGTTCGAGGCCGCGGCGGCGCCGGCGGGTACCTACGGGCTCAAGGCGATCGCTTACCCGGCGGACCGCGCGCCCGAGGAGTACTCCGACCGCGGGCAGACGTTGCAGGTCATCGTCCCGGCGGCGCCGGTGGAACCGCCTCCGCCGAAGCGGCCGTGGTGGATCTTCATCCTGGTGGCGGTGCTCCTGGCCGCGGTGGGCGGGGTGGCGTACTACCTCACGCGCCCGCCGGCCGAGCTCGCGATGCCGGACGTCGCCGGGCTGAGCCAGGTCGAGGCGAGGGACCTGCTGGTCGAGGTCGGATTCACGGGCACGTTGGTGACGGCGACCGTCAACCAGCCCGGCGTGGCCCAGGACGTTGCGGTCCGGACCGAGCCCGCCGCGGGCGAGGTGGTGGCACCCGGCACCGGCATCACGCTCGTGCTCGCCACCGGGCTCGTCGAGGTGCCCGACCTCACCGGAGCACGTGACGACGACGCCGTGGCGGCGTTGGAGGCGCTCGACCTGGTCCCGGCCTTCAGCGGTGGGCGCCCCGGTACGGTGACGAACCAGGACCGCCAGGGCCTCGCGCCGTTCGACGCCACGGTGACCCTGACGATCAACCCGGACACCCCGCCGCAACCGCCGTGCACACCGTGGCCGGCGTGCATCCTGCCGGACCTCCCGGTCTTCGAGATCCCGGACCGGATCCAGCTCGATCGCGTCCTCGTCGACCCGGCCTTCTGAGGGCGGAACCCGTGGCCGGCACCGTCATGACCTCGTCCACCACCTGAGGTCGGCGATGGACGACGCGCGCAAGCCGGTCATCGTCGCGATCGTCGTCGGCATCGTGGTGGTGCTGGTCTTCGCGCTCGGGATCGGTTTCGGCGGAGGTGGCGACGCGGACGGCTCGCGGGGGTGGCAGGACCGGCTCGCCGCGATCGGCGGCGCCGGTCAGCTGTCGGTCGAGGACGTCATGCTCGGCAGCGGGTGCGACGCCGACGGCGCGGCCGTCCGGTTCGCCGGGGAGTGCGCGATCACCGTCGCTCCCAGGGGCGGCGGGCTGAGCCTCGCCTCGCCCGTCCGGCGCGCTGAGCTGAGGAACGGGGCCGAGCCGATCCGGCTGACGCTCGTGCTCGAAGGGCAGGTGATCTCCCAGGAGGTCGATCCGGGGGACGAGCAGCGGCTGACCTTCGGCCCGGAGGGGGGCACCCTCACGCTGACGTGCGCGGCGTTCCTGAACCCGTGCGCGGTGGCCCTGGGCTGAGCCGCTACTCGACGAGCGACCTGCTCACCCGGATGGCGTTGACGATCGCCGGGATCGAGCCGATCAGCATGATCAGCGCCCAGATGATCGCGACGATCGCCGTGACGAGCGCCCAGAGCTGGTCACCGATGGCGACGACCGGCCGCGGCAGGAACCCGTGGATGAAGCCCAGCACCAGCTGGAGGAGGACCGAGACGGCGATGAGCGCCACGAGACCCTTCACCTGCAGGAACCGTGGCTGGGAGGCCACCAGGAATGCCGCCATGACGATCTTGAGCAGCAGCAGGAGGCCGAGCACGAGGGCCGCGTCCCCCACCGGGAAGAATCCCCAGACGGCCAGGTAGGCGAGCGTGCCGAACGGCACGGCGACGAACAGCCCGATCATCAGCATGAGCTGGACGAACGCCAGGATCGCCAGGACGATCCCGCCGACGATCCAGAGGAACGTCACGACGAGGGTTGCGACGCCCTGGACGCGGCCGTAGGCGCGATGAGAGACGACGAGGCTCGCGCCGAGCAGGACCAGCGTGAACAGGAGAAGGCCGTCGAACAGGGCGAGGAAGGCGATGCCCGAGCCCGGTGGGGCCGATCCGCTGAGGTCGGCCTCGGCGACGACGTCCGCGTCCAGGCCGAGCCCGGTCGCCACGCCTGCCACGGGGCCCGACGGGTTGCCGCCGACGAGCAGGGACATGCCGAGCTCGGCCACGACGACGACGGCCGCCACCACGACGGCCGCCACGAAGAGAGGTCGGCGCAGGTCACCGCCCGGAGCCGGAGCCACGCGCCCATCCTGGCAGGCTCGACGGTCCCGCTCCGGCGGCTCGGGCGACCGGTTTGCGCTGCAACGGCGGGCCGGGCGCACCGGTAGCGTTCTCCGGCGAGGGGTCGGCAGGGGCGCGGCCTCCGACACGGGCGTCCCCGGTGGCGACACCTCCTGGGGCGCAGGAAAGGCAGGGGCTCATGGCAGGTGGTCAGCGGTTCGCCATCCGTCCCGGCGATCGTGACCCGCTCGGGGCGACCTTCGACGGTTTCGGGACCAACTTCGCCGTCTTCAGCGAGCCCGCGCACGCCGTCGACCTGTGCCTCTTCGACGGGGAGGGCGTCGAGACGCGTGTGCCGATGCCCGAGGTGGACGGCTACGTCTGGCACGTGTACCTGCCCGGCGTCGGGCCGGGCACCCGGTACGGCTACCGGGTGCACGGCCCGTGGGACCCGTCGCGGGGCCTGTGGTGCAACCCGAACAAGCTGCTCGCAGACCCGTACGCCCGCATGTTCGACGGGGACGTCGTCCACCACCCCGCCCTCCTGGCGCACGACGTGGACCGGCCGGAGCACCCGAGCGCGCTCGACTCCGCCGCCTACACCAAGCGCAGCCTCGTCGTCTCGGGCGCCTTCGACTGGGAGGGGGACCACCCGCCGGCCACGCCGCTCGCGGAGAGCGTCCTGTACGAGGGCCACGTCAAGGGCCTCACCGTGGCGCACCCGGACGTGCACCCGATCATGCGAGGCACCTACCTCGGCGTCGCCGACCCGGCGATGATCGCCCACTACAAGCGCATCGGTGTCACCGCCGTGGAGCTGATGCCGGTGCACCAGTCGGTGTCCGAGCCGTTGCTGGACGACCTCGGCCTGACGAACTACTGGGGATACAACACGTTCGGGTTCTTCGCCCCGCATCGCGGGTACGGAGCCTCGGCCACCCCCGAGGCCGTCGTCGGGGAGTTCAAGGCGATGGTCCGCGAGCTGCACCGGGCGGACATCGAGGTGATCCTCGACGTCGTCTACAACCACACGGCCGAGGGCGCGTCGGACGGTCCCACGTACGGCCTGCGCGGGTTCGACAACCCGGCCTACTACCGACTCGACCCGGAGAACCCGCGGGAGTACGTCGACACGACGGGCGTCGGCAACTCCCTCAACATGAACCACCCGATGTCCCTGCGCCTGGTCATGGACTCGCTGCGTTACTGGGTCGGCGAGATGCACGTGGACGGCTTCCGGTTCGACCTCGCCTCCACCCTCGGCCGGGAGGGTGGGGGGGTCGACAAGTCCTCGGCGTTCTTCGACCTGATCGCGCAGGACCCGTTGCTCAGCACGGTCAAGCTCATTGCCGAACCCTGGGACCTGGGCCCGGACGGCTATCAGGTAGGCAACTTCCCGCCCCAGTGGGTGGAGTGGAACGGGATGTACCGGGACACGGTGCGCGACTTCTGGCGGGGTCGGCCCGGGACCGTCCCGTCGCTGGCGTCGCGCCTGGCCGGCTCGAGCGACCTGTACGCCGACGACGGCCGCCACCCGTCCGCCTCGGTCAACTTCGTCACGGCGCACGACGGATTCACCCTGGCCGACCTCGTCTCGTACGAGCGCAAGCACAACGAGGCGAACCTCGAGGGCAACCGGGACGGCACCGACGACAACCGGTCGGCGAACTACGGCGTCGAGGGCCCCACGAGCGACCCATGGATCCTCGAGACCCGTGCGCGCCAGCGACGCAACTTCCTGGCGACGCTCCTGCTCGCCCAGGGGGTGCCGATGATGCTCGCCGGGGACGAGCGGGGCCGTACCCAGCAGGGCAACAACAACGCCTACTCCCAGGACAACCCGATCGCGTGGCTGGACTGGTCCCCGTCCGAGCAGGTGAGCGATCTCGAACGGTTCACCGCGCGGTGCACGGGTCTGCGTGCCGCGCACCCGGTGCTGCGGCGCAAGCGCTTCCTGCAAGGGCGCGTGGACGGCCAGGAGCCGCCAGCGCTGCCCGACGTCCTGTGGCTGAGGCCTGACGGGGCCGAGATGGGCCCGGCCGACTGGAGCGCCGGCTACTCGCGCAGCCTCGTCATGTTTCTCAACGGCGAGGCGCTGCCGTGGCTCGACCGGCTCGGCGAGCCGGTGCAGGACTCGTCCTTCCTGCTGATGTTGAACGCGTGGGACCAGGCGATCGACGTCACGTTGCCGGGGCCGGAGCTCGGGCGGGAGTGGGTCGTGGTGCTGGACACGACGCACCCGAGGGGGGAGTCGGGACGGGCTCTGGCGGCGACCGATCGGCTCCGGCTCGAGGGGCGCGCGGTTCTCGTGCTCGAGCGGACTGCCTGAGCCGCTGCGGCTGCGTGGGCGGGTGCTCTGAGGTTCCTCTGAGAACTTCGGTTCAGAATGGTCCTGAGACCCAGGAGGACACCATGCTCGACACCGTCGCAGGACTGCCCATCCACCCGCTGATCGTCCACGCCACCGTTGTCCTCGTCCCGTCAGCGGCGCTCGCCGTCGGCCTGGCGGCGCTGTGGCCCCGGTTCCGCCGCTGGGCCGGCGTCGGGCCCCTCGCCCTCGCCGCTGTGGCGGCGGTGCTCGCCCCCCTGTCCACGCAGTCGGGGGAGTCGCTCGAGGAGCACGTCGGGGAGTCGGCGCTGGTGGAGACGCACGCCCAGCTGGGTGAGCAGCTCTTGCCCTGGGTGCTCGTGCTCGCTGCCGCGGCTGCCGCCATGTACCTCCTCGACCGCCGGGCTCAGGGCAAGGCGCCGTTCGCGGCCCGCCCGAGCGGGGTGCCAGCGGGCCGGGCGCTCGCCGTCGCCGTCACGGCCCTCGCCCTGGTCGGCGCGCTGGGCACCACCGTCCAGGTGGTCCGCATCGGGCACTCGGGCGCGGAGGCCGCCTGGGGCGACGTGGTCGATTCCTCGGGTGGCGACGAGGGCTGAGGTCGCCGCGCCCTCGGGCTGACTCGACGGCAGCGCTCACGGGTCGAGTCGGGTGCTCGGCGACGAGGGACGGTGCGACGATGCGTCCATGCCGGTGCCTGCGTTGCTCGTCGTCGAGGACGACGCGCAGCTCGCTGAGATGCTCGCTCGCCTCTTGACCGGCGAGGGCTATCACGTCGTCTCCGCGCGGGACGGCGGCTCGGCGCTGCACCACCTCCTCACCTCTACCGTCGCGGCGGTGCTCCTCGACCGGGCGCTGCCCGACGGCGACGGCCTCGACCTCGTCGCGCGGCTGCGCCGCTCCGGCAACACGACCCCTGTCCTGGTCCTGACGGCCTACGGGACCGTGGAGGACCGCGTCGCGGGGCTCGACGCCGGCGCCGAGGACTACCTGACGAAGCCGTTCTCGGTCGACGAGCTGCTCGCACGGCTGAGGGCGCTCCTGCGCCGGAACGTCGACGCGGCCGAGCGCTTGCCGATGGGTCTCGGTTGGCTCGATCTGGCCTCCGGGCAGGCGGTTCGTCCCGACGGGAGCACCGTCGAGCTCTCGCGCACCGAGCGCGACCTCCTCGAGGTGCTCGCGCGCAGACCGAGCCGGACGTTCACGCGCGAGGAGCTGCGGGAGCAGGCCTTCGCCGCCGCGGACACCCTCGGCGCCGTCGACACGTACGTGTACTACCTGCGTCGCAAGCTCGGCCGCACGGCCGTGCAGACCGTGCGCGGCGTCGGCTACCGCGCGGGCGCGATCACGTGATCTCGGACCTGGACGGTGCCCTGCTCGGCCGCGCGCGGCGCCGCGTCGCCGTCCTCGCCGCGGCCGGCGTCCTCCTCGGCGTCCTGCTGGCCGGGGCGGTCACCTGGTTCACCGTCACTCGCGCCCGAGACGCGACCGGCCTGCGCGACCTTCGGCTCGTCGCGACGGCGGCGGAGGACGCCGACGACCCGCCACCGGGCGTGCTCCTCGTCATCGCTGCCCCGGACGGGACTCTCGACGTGAGCCCAGGCGCCCCGGACGCCGTCCCCGACGCGGCCGCGCTTGACCGGGTCGCGCGCACGGGGGTCGCGGAGTCGGGAACCCTGGACGCAGGCGGGCGGCAGTTCATCGTCTACACGGCGGTCCGTGACGGCAACGTCGTCCAGGCGCTCGAGGACGTCGCGCCGCGCGAGACCGAGAAGGCCCGGCTGGCCGCCGGCATCGGAGCCGCGAGCGCGGGCGGGCTGGTCCTCGCGCTCCTCTTCGGGAACTTCCTGGCGGGGAGGGCGACAGCGCCGCTTGCGGACGCGCTGGCGCGCCAGCGGCGCTTCGTGGCGGACGCGAGCCACGAGCTGCGGACCCCGCTGGCCCGTCTCGGGTTGCGGGCCCAGCTCCTCGAACGGTCGTTGCCGTCGTCCGTCCCTGACGAGGTGCGCGAGGACGCGGCGCAGCTCGTCAGGGACAGCGCAGGCATGGCCGAGGCGCTCACGGACCTGCTGCTCGCGGCGCAGCTGCGGGCGACTCCCGACCGGGGCGAGCCGGTCGACCTGGCCGACGTCGCTCGCGGCGCCGTCCTCGCTGACAGCCAGCGAGCGCAGCGGGGGGGCGTCGCTCTGGTGGCGGAGGCTGAGCCGGGTTGCGTGGTCACCGGCAGCAGGGCGGCACTCGTGCGCGCCGTGGCGGCACTCGTCGACAACTCCGTCTCCCGGGGGCGGCCGGGTGGGCGGGTGCGGGTGCGGGTGCGGGTCGAGGGGCGGGAGGTCCGGCTCGACGTCGAGGACGACGGCCCGGGATTCGACGCCGCACGGATGGAGGAGCTCGTGCGCCCGTTCGCGCGAGGGGACGACGGCGGGCGCGGCTTCGGCCTCGGCCTCGCCCTCGTGAGCGAGGTCGTCCAGGCGCACGGAGGCCGGCTCGACGCACGATCGGCTCCCGGAGAGGGTGCGGTCGTGACGATCCTGCTGCCCAGCGCCGCCGCGGGCCAGGGGCCCGGCGGAGGCCGCGCCCTGCTGCGCGGGTAGGATCGCTGCACTTTGCTCCGTGTCGCGATCGAGATGAGCCCCCGCATGCCTGCACCCGTCCGCCCCGCCGTGCGCTCCGACGTGCGTAACGTCGCGATCGTCGCGCACGTCGACCACGGAAAGACGACGCTCGTCGACGCGATGCTCTGGCAGACGCACTCCTTCGGCGACCACGCCACCCACGAGAGCACGGGCGACCGTGTGATGGACTCCGGTGACCTGGAGCGAGAGAAGGGCATCACGATCCTCGCGAAGAACACCGCGATCCACTACCGCGGGCCGTCCGCCGGGCCGGCCGGTCACCCCGAGGGCATCACGATCAACGTGATCGACACCCCTGGGCACGCCGACTTCGGCGGGGAGGTCGAGCGTGGCCTGTCGATGGTCGACGGCGTGCTCCTGCTCGTCGACGCGAGCGAGGGTCCGCTGCCGCAGACGCGCTTCGTGCTGCGCAAGGCCCTGGCGGCCAACCTCCCGGTCATCCTCGTCGTCAACAAGGTGGACCGGCCCGACGCCCGGATCGACGAGGTCGTCCACGAGGCGACCGACCTCCTGCTCGGCCTCGCCAGCGACCTGCACGAGGACTTCCCGGACCTCGACCTGGACGCCGTTCTCGACGTGCCGGTCGTCTTCGCCTCCGCCAAGGCCGGGCGCGCGTCGCTCGCCCAGCCCGCCGACGGCGGGGTCCCCGACGCCGAGGACCTCGAGCCGCTCTTCGCCACGATCGTCGAGCGCATCCCGGCGCCGTCGTACACGCCCGGCGCGCCGCTGCAGGCGCACGTGACCAACCTCGACGCCTCGCCGTTCCTCGGTCGCCTCGCACTCCTGCGCGTCCACAACGGCACGATCCGCAAGGGCCAGACCGTCGCGTGGGCCCGCGCCGACGGCACGATCCGACCCGTCCGGATCTCCGAGCTGCTCGAGACCCGTGCTCTGGAGCGAGTACCGACCGCTGAGGCCGGCCCCGGTGACATCGTGGCCGTCGCGGGCATCGAGGACATCACGATCGGCGAGACGCTGACCGACCTCGAGGACCCGCGACCGTTGCCGCTGATCACGGTGGACGACCCCGCGATCTCGGTCACGATCGGGATCAACACGTCCCCGCTCGCCGGCCGGGTCAAGGGCTCCAAGGTCACCGCGCGCCAGGTCAAGGACCGGCTCGACCGCGAGCTCGTCGGAAACGTCTCGCTGCGGGTGCTCCCCACCGAGCGCCCGGACGCGTGGGAGGTGCAGGGGCGCGGTGAGCTGGCCCTGGCGATCCTCGTCGAGCAGATGCGCCGCGAGGGTTTCGAGCTCACGGTCGGCAAGCCCCAGGTGGTCACCAAGCTTGTGGACGGCAAGGTGCACGAGCCTATGGAGCGGCTCACGATCGACGTCCCCGAGGAGTACCTCGGTGCGGTCACCCAGCTCATGGCGGCGCGTCGCGGTCGGATGGAGACCATGGCCAACCACGGCACCGGCTGGGTCCGGATGGAGTTCAT
Source organism: Actinomycetales bacterium (assembly GCA_024641895.1). Taxonomy (GTDB): domain Bacteria; phylum Actinomycetota; class Actinomycetes; order Actinomycetales; family JAHECE01; genus JAHECE01. The sequence goes on along the minus strand of JAHECE010000027.1, from coordinate 396 downwards.
GGTGCCGGCGCGGGGTCTGATCGGCTTCCGCACCCGCTTCCTGACCGACACGCGGGGCACCGGGATCGCATCCTCGATCGCCGAGGGCTACGAGCCCTGGGTGGGCACGATCGAGCTTCGCACCTCCGGGTCGCTGGTCGCCGACCGCTCCGGAGTCGTCACGGCCTACGCCCTGCTCGGCCTCCAGGACCGTGGCCTGTTCTTCGTCGGCCCGACCCAGGAGGTCTACGAGGGCATGGTCGTGGGCGAGAACGCCCGCGGCGAGGACATGGACGTCAACATCGGCCGGGAGAAGAAGCTGACGAACGTCCGCTCCTCCACGGCGGACACGTTCGAGAACCTCGTCCCGCCGCGCCGCCTCACGCTCGAGGAGTCCCTCGAGTTCGCCCGCGAGGA
>JAHECE010000214.1 GCA_024641895.1 Actinomycetales bacterium | reverse complement strand
GGTGTCGGCGTTCCGCCCCGCTTGTTCAGCGCGGCTGATCTCTTCGACCGGGTAGGAGCGCGCGAGGTCCGCGCTGGTATCGAGCTCTTGAGGCGGCCATGACCACCCGTATGCCGGCGATGGTGCCCGCGCAGGAGGCCGGCTGGATCGCGCTGATTGAGATCGCGTCGCTGATGCCGACAGGCTGGACGTTGGTGGGCGGGCAGATGGTGCACCTGCACTGCATCGAGCGCGGGCAGACACCGGTTCGGGCGACGATCGACCTCGACGCCATCCTGGATGTCCGGGCCCGCCCGAACGCACTGCACGACTTCACCGAGGTGCTGACCCGGCTCGGCTTCGTCAGCGCCGGGGTCTCGCCGTCGGGACATCAGCACCGGTGGGTTCGAGGTGCCGCGCAGATCGATGTGCTCATCCCCCGGCACCTGGGGGAGCGTGCCAGCGCCCGACACGGGGTCAGCGGTGGAACGACCGTGGCCGCGCCCGGAGCCCAGCAAGCGCTGGACCGCACGGAGCGCGTCGAGGTGCAAGTCGCCGGACGTGTCGGCGACGTGCCGAGGCCGAACCTCCTCGGGGCGCTCGTGGCTAAGGCGGCAACCACCGCGATCGTCGTCGATCCCGGAAGCAGGCGACACGTTGATGACTTCGCCCTCCTCGCTTCGCTGCTGCGAGTCGCCGACCTCCAGGGACAGGATCTTGCGCCCCGCGACATCCGACACCTGCGCGCGATGATCGCTCGCGTCACGGATGCCGGGGTGGATCTCCCGGGCGCTGGGCGAGGGATCGGCATGCTGAACGCCGCGATACGCCGCGCCGAGAGGTACTGAGCGATCGCCCGGCTGATGACGGCCTCGCGACCGTGGCCACTCGACGCGTGAACGTGGGACGCGCCGGGTGCGCGTCCTCCCGCTGGCCCCGCCGTAGCGCCGCGGCAGCGCGGACACGCCGTGTAGCCGAGAATGTAGCCATCAAGGCGGCTATCGCCCCCGTTCGTGGGCGTTCGCCCGAGTTCGTCCGTACGGTTGACCTGCGACGACGTACCGGCGTGAACGCCCGTGAACCGGGTGCCGAGACCTGGGGGTCAAGGGGTCGCAGGTTCAAATCCTGTCAGCCCGACATATCATCGCAGTTCAGGGGCACGTCCCGGGTCGGCGGCTCTGATTGCCGGGGCTCATGTAGCCATCCATGTAGCCATGAGACACGGTTCGCTCCCGTCCGCGACTGTTCGCCCCAATTCGTTCCCCATCGACTCCGGACGACGGCGGACCCAGGCGGACGGCTGCGGATCGGTTGCGACCTCATCCCGGGGTCAAGGGGTCGCGGCTCCTCGCGGGTGTCCGCTTGAACGTCGCCGCGGGTCGGGGCCTCTCCTTCGGAGGGCGGACTCTCGGCGCCGGGTCCGGCGCAGCCGGCTCGTAGCCATGCCCGGCGAACGGGAGAGAGCGCCGTCTGCGTGGGTGGGTGGGTCCAACCGGAGCCATCGTCGCGGGTCCACTGGGTCGCCCCGGCCGCGGGGACCGGTGCGTCGCCGAACCAGTTCTCGATCTCGAGGTCGTGGCGGGTCTGCAGGTTGAGCCAGAAGCGGTTGGTCGTGCCGAAGTAGCGGGCAAGACGCAGTGCGGTGTCGGCGGTGACCCTGCGCTTGCCGTGGACGATCTCGTTGATCCGCCGGGGCGGCACGCCGATCGCGACTGCCAGCCTGTTCTGGCTCACGCCGGGAGGCCTGAGGAACTCCGCTTCGGAGTTCGTGGTGTTGGCCGAGCCAGTCATGTAGCCATGAGGCGCGGCGCTCGACGCCGTCGTCGCGATTCCGCGCTCGGCTGCGGCCGAGTCCGACGCCTGGCTCGTGGCAACGGGCAGCGTTCGAGGGCAGTCCGAGGAGCGTCACTCCTACGGAAGCGGGGACCGGTGATTGGGGAAGACCCGCAGGTCAATGCGCGGTGATTCATCGACCGGCGGAGGTCTGGGACCTGTGGCTCTGGTATTCCCTGAACGGTGGAGTAGGCCTGGCGTTAGGGAAGGAGGTCGCCCGGTGACCGTCCCCACGCGGGGCAGGCGCATCGGCCTGCTCGCAACAGCCGTGGCGCTCGTGCTGCTCTCTCTGGTCGTCGTGACTCCGGCGGCCCTGCTCGCGTCCGCAGCGCCGGCCGTTGCCGCGCCATCCGATCCTGGCCTGCCGAGTCACGCATCGATCGTGTCGGCCGCGAAACGTGCCGTGGACTACTACCGGCCGACCTACGCGATCACCGGGCTCGCGCCGAAGAACGGCTGGTCGTGGGGGACATACTTCCAGGGGGTCCAGGGCCTTTACCGGCACGCCGGTGATGCCCGCTACCAGAGCGACGCGATGGCGTGGGGCACGTCGAACTCCTGGGGTCTGACCACCGCCGAGACCAACCCGGACACGATCAAGGCGGGACAGGTGTACTACGCCCTCCACCAGGTCGACCCGGCGGCGTCACTGGCGGCGATGGACTCGCGGATGGCCGCAGACCTGACGGGCCTCCCGCTGTCTCGGTATGACTGGATCGACGCGCTGTTCATGGGGCTGCCGAACTGGGCCCTGTGGTCGGCCCGCACGGAGAGCCCGGCCTACCTCGACAAGCTGGACGCGCTGTATGCCTGGACCAAGGACCAGGGCGCGACCAGCTCGCGGTGCTCGGGGACGACGCCTGTCCAGAGCGGGCTCTTCGACGCCGCCGCGGGTCTTTGGTACCGCGACTGCAGCTTCGTCGGCGCCAAGGACGCCAACGGCAGGCCCATCTTCTGGTCGCGAGGCAACGGTTGGGTGATCGCCGCCATGGCCGACGTGCACCGATCCCTGCCCGCCGGCGACGCGCGGGCCGCGAAGTACGCCACCATGCTGCGCACCATGGCGGGCGCCCTGGTCCCCCTGCAGGGCTCAGACGGGTTCTGGCGGCCCAGCCTCGTGAATCCCGCGCTGTTTCCGCAGCCGGAGACGAGCGGGACCGCGCTGATCACCTACGCCCTGGCCTACGGGATCCGCGCAGGCCTTCTCGACGCCGCCACCTACCTCCCCGTGGTGCACCGCGCCTGGCAGGGCCTCAGCACGAAAGCACTGCAGCCCAGCGGATTCCTCACCAACTGCCAAGAGCCGGGAAACGCCCCGGCCACCCCCTACACGGCCGCTGCGCCCCGGATCGGGCCCACCCTCACCTCGTCAGGGACCGTCAACACCGACTCCCCGCCCTTCTGCGTGGGTGCCTTCCTGATGGCAGCGACGCAGGTCGCCCAGCTCATCCCCAGCCTGTCGACCGGCCGACCCGTCACGGCGACCGCGCAGCAGGTCGGCAACGAGGCACCCCGGGCCGTCGATGGTGACGTGACCACCCGCTGGTCCGCTTCACCGTTCCCTCAGTCGGTCACTGTCGACCTCGGCTCCAGCCGGAGCGTCGGCAGCGCGATGGTCGTGCCCTACCTCGACCGGGCCTACCGCTACCGCATCGAGTCCTCGACCGATGGCGCCACCTGGCGCGTGCTTGTCGACCGATCCGCGAACACGCAGACGGGCTCCCAGCTCAACGACTTCCCGGCTGTGCAGGCCAGATACGTCAGGCTTGCCGTAGTCGGCGTCACCGGCGTCTCGACCACCTGGACGAGCATCCAGGAGTTCTCCGTCTACGCACCGCCAGCCGGCATACCGTTCGGCAACTTCGAGGGCGTCACCGCGGTTGCTGGTGGGGTGGAGGTCAAGGGTTGGGCGATCGACCCTGACACCGACGCCCCGATCTACGTGTGGGTCACGGTCGACGGGGTCGGTCGCCACCTATACGCCGACGCGAACCGGCCGGACGTCGCCGCCGTGTACCCGTTCGGGCCGAGCCACGGGTTCCGCGGCACCGTCAGCGCCCCGGCCGGGAGCCACACGGTGTGCGTCACGGCCTCGAACGTCGGTCCCGGTGCGCACAAGGGCCTCGGCTGCCGGACCGTGACGGTGAAGGACGCCTCACCGTTCGGCAACTTCGAGGGTGTCACCGCGGTTGCTGGTGGGGTGGAGGTCAAGGGTTGGGCGATCGACCCTGACACCGACGCCCCGATCTACGTGTGGGTCACGGTCGACGGGGTCGGTCGCCACCTATACGCCGACGCGAACCGGCCGGACGTCGCCGCCGTGTACCCGTTCGGGCCGAGCCACGGGTTCCGCGGCACCGTCAGCGCCCCGGCCGGGAGCCACACGGTGTGCGTCACGGCCTCGAACGTCGGTCCCGGTGCGCACAAGGGCCTCGGCTGCCG
>JAHECE010000026.1 GCA_024641895.1 Actinomycetales bacterium | reverse complement strand
CTCCTGAGCGTGGTGAGCCCGACCCGCGACGACGGCATGGTCCGCTCCGGCGACCAGGATGGTTCGAGCCGGCCGGGTTCGACCGGGCACGTCCCGGACCAGGCCGGCCCCAGCGAGGCCGGCCCCGACGTCGCTGCCGCCGTGCTTCGGCGCATCGCGTTCCTTCTCGAGCGCACGGCCTCCTCGCGGTACCGGATCGCAGCGTTCCGGAAGGCGGCTGCCGCCGTCGAGGCCACCGCGCCCGGGCGCCTGCGCACCCTGCACGGCGCGGGTCGGCTCGGCGACCTGCCCGGGTTGGGGGAGCGGACCGCGGACGTGGTAGCCCATGCCCTCGCCGGTGAGCCCGTCGCCTACCTCGACGACCTCGAGCGTGCCGCTCACCCGGCTCCGGGGCCGGGAGCGGAGCTGCGCCGAGCCCTGCGGGGCGACCTGCACTCGCACACCGAGGCCAGCGACGGGACGACCTCGATGCAGGAGATGGTCCTGGCCGCGCTCGACCTCGGGCACGAGTACCTCGCCGTGACGGATCACTCGCCACGGCTGACAGTGGCGAACGGGCTGAGTCCGCATCGGCTTCGGGCCCAGATCCGACAGGTCCGGGCCCTGTCGGACGCGGTCAAGCCCTTTCGGGTGCTCACCGGCATCGAGGTCGACATCCTCGACGACGGTGGGCTCGACCAGGAGCCCGACCTCCTCGACGAGCTCGACGTCGTCGTCGCCTCCGTGCACTCGAACTTGCGGATGGACCGCGCCGCCATGACGAGGCGGCTGCTCAAGGCCATCGCCAACCCCCGGATGGACGTCCTCGGGCACTGCACCGGCCGCTACATCAGCGGCAAGGTACGGCCGCCGAGCGAGTTCGACGCCGAGGCAGTCTTCGCGGCGTGCGCCGAGCGCGGTGTGGCGGTGGAGATCAACTGTCAGCCCAAGCGGCAGGACCCGCCCGAAGGTCTCCTGCGGCTCGCGATCGACGCCGGGTGCGTCTTCGCCATCGACTCCGACGGGCATGCCCCCGGCGAGCTGTCGTGGTTGGACAACGGGGCCGACCGTGCCGCCGCCGAAGGCCTGCCGGCCGACCGCGTCATCACCGCTCTGACTGCGGACGCGCTGCTGGAGTTGACCCGGTCCCGGCGGTGGCGCGAACGGACGCAGACCACGACCGGGTGAGCCCGACGGCCGCGACCCCGTAACCTTGGTGCCCGGTGTGCCGGGAAGACTGGTCGGCGTCTCGCTGCCCCCTGGCCGGAAAGGTCGTGCATGGACCGGCTTCGTTCCCCCCTGTTCTCCCGGCTGTCGCCCGGTGGAGTGCGCAACCTGCTCGACACGCTGCGGCTGGAGTCGACGGGCGGCACGTTGCTGCTCATCGGCGCCGCGATAGCGATCATCTGGGCGAACTCCCCGTGGGCCGAGGCGTACGAGCACCTGCGCGAGCTGCACGTCGGGCCCGCGGCGCTGCACCTGGACCTGAGCCTGCACGCGTGGGCGGCCGACGGGCTGCTCGCCATCTTCTTCTTCGTCGTCGGCCTCGAGCTCAAGCGCGAGATCGTCACCGGCGAGCTGAGGCGCCCGGCGACGGCGATCGTCCCGGTCGTGGCGGCGGTGGGAGGCATGGTGGTGCCCGCCGCGTTCTACCTGGCGATCAACCTGGCAGCGGTCGACGGTGCCCCGCGCGGCTGGGCGGTGCCCACCGCCACCGACATCGCCTTCGCAGTCGCCGTGCTCGCGATCGTCGGCAAGGGGCTGCCCAACGCCCTGCGTGCCTTCCTGCTGACGTTGGCCGTCGTCGACGACCTGCTCGCGATCATCGTGATCGCCATCTTCTACACGGACACGGTCTCCTTCGGCTGGCTCGCGGCGGCGTTCGCGGCCGTGGCGTTGTTCGGCTTCCTGCTCCGGCGAGGCATCACGACGCCCTGGCTGCTCGTGCCGCTGGGCGTGATCGCCTGGGTGTTCATGCACTCCTCGGGCATCCACGCCACGATCGCCGGTGTCCTGCTGGGCCTCGCCACGCCGGCGCTGGCGCGGCGCGGGGAGAAGGAAAGCCTTGCCGAACACTTCGAGCACCGGTGGCGGCCCGTCTCCGCCGGGTTCGCGGTGCCGATCTTCGCACTGTTCGCTGCGGGAGTGGCCGTCGGCGGAGGCGTCCTGGGCGAGGCTCTTGCGGATCCGGTCGCCCAGGCGATCGCACTCGGCCTGGTGCTCGGCAAGCCGATCGGCATCGTGGGCGCGACGTACCTGGTCTCGCGGTCGTCCCACGTGGGCCTCGCACGGGGTCTTTCATGGTGGGACGTCGTCGGCGTCGGCGCGTTGGCGGGCATCGGCTTCACCGTCTCCCTCCTGGTCGCCGAGCTGGCGTTCGGCCCCGGGTCCGCCCAGGACGACCACGCCAAGGTGGCGATCCTCGGTGCGTCCCTCGCGGCCGCGATCGTCGGCGGGACCATCCTTGCGGCGCGCGGCCGTATCCACGCCGAGGCCTCGGCGTCGAGCCGTTGACCCGCCGGATCGACGTCGAGGGGAGGAGGGGTGAGCCCGTGAACGCGCATGAGCCGCCTCCCCGCGACGTCCGCATCGCCTGGGCCTTCGTCGCCGCGCAGTTCGTGCTGCTCGGCCTGCTCGTCCTCCTCCCGCTGGGCAACGACTGGCTCCGGCCGACGTGGCTCGTGGTGGTCGTCATCGCGGCGATCCTCGTCGGGCTCGCGGTCATGGGCGTCGGCGGCACGTTGCTGGGGCGCGGGCTGTCCGCGGCGCCCTTGCCGAACGCTCATGCCGAGCTGCGCACGGGTGGGCTCTACCGAGTCGTCCGCCATCCGATCTATACCGGGTTGCTCATCGTGGGCGCCGCGGTTGCCGCCGTGTCGGGCAGCCTGGTGCGCCTCGGCGTCTACGTCCTCCTCGTGCTCCTCATCAATGCCAAGGCGCGGTGGGAGGAGGGGCAGCTGCGCAGGCGGTTCCCGGGATACGGCGCCTATGCCGAGCGGACTCCCCGGTTCGTACCCGGCACACGGCGTCGCAGGTCGGCGGAGCCGCCACGCTAGCGCCGGGGCGGACTCCGATCCTGTCTCGAACGCAGGGCGGTGCTCAGGGCCGCGGGGAGCCGATCGCGCGGGCTGACGTCACCTTCCCGGCGGTCGCTGACGCGCAAGTGGACCTCCGGGCCGCACGAGGGGCGCTCGTGAGGACTGGCTGACGTAGGTCGCGGGGTGTCGCGGCGTGTCGGCTGCGCTTGCGGCCGCGGGGTCCACCAACGCTCCGGAGGTCGCGGGTTACCTCAGATGAAGAAGGCGCCGTTGGACTCGTTGGCCTCGCCGAGGAAGGTGGCGACGCCGCCGAGCTCGACCCCGTCGATGAGGTCCCCCTCGGTGATGCCGAGGAGGTCCATCGTCATGGTGCAGGCGACGAGCCGGACCCCGCCGGCCTGGGCCGCCGCGATGAGCTCGGTGAGGCTCGGGACGTGGTTGTCCTTCATGACCTTCTTCATCATGGCGGTGCCGCCGCCGAACATGTTGAGCGTGGACAGCTTGAGGTTGTCCGCGCCGGTCGGCATGAGGGCCCCGAACATGCGGTCCAGGGGCGCCTTCTCGCGCTTGGGCGGGTTCTCGCGCCGCAGGGCGTTCAGGCCCCAGAACGTGAAGAACATCGAGACCTCGTCGCCCATGGCGACGGCGCCGTTGGCGATGATGAAGGCCGCCAGAGCCTTGTCGAGCTCGCCGGAGAAGACGACGAACGACTTCTTGTCCTTCATCCGGGCAGCAGGACCGCCGACCACCGGTCCGCCCTTGCGGAACAGCGCCGCGAAGCCCGGGCCCTCGGGGGTGAGCTCCACGAGGGTGTGGCCGTTCTTCGTAGCCCAGGCCGGCGCGTCGAGCCGGAAGCCGGGGTCGGAGACGTGCGCGAGCACCTCGTCACCTGGGGCGAGCGAAGCGATGCGGTCCTGCAGCTTCATGATCGGCCCCGGGCACGCCAGGCCCGTGCAGTCAAGGTCGACGACGACGCCCGTGGCCGTCGCGGGGGCGTGGGGTGCGGTCTCTGCATAGGAGATCACCGGTTCGGCCGAGTCGACCTCGCTGGGGGCCACGTCGTGGAACGCCCTGAACGTCGTCATGCCGCCCGAGAGCATCTTGACGTCCGTGAAGCCTCGCTGGACCAGCGAGCGGTAGGCCAGGTACGAGCGGAAGCCCACGGCGCAGTACAGCCGGATGGGCGTCGCGCGGTCCCAGCTCTCCTGTCGCTGCCGCAGGGCCTTGAGCGGGACGTTCTCGGCACCCGGCAGGTGCCACATCTCGAACTCGTCCGGACCGCGGACGTCGACGATCCGCCCGCCCTCTGTCGCCTCGGGGTAGTCGCCCGCATACCAGAGGTCCAGGTCGCCGCGCATGACGTTCGAGGCCATGAAGCCCGCCATGTTGACCGGGTCCTTGGCGGACCCGAACGGGGGCGCGTAGGCCAGCTCGAGGTTCTCGAGGTCGTAGACGGACAGGCCGGCCCGCAGGGCTGTCGCGAGCACGTCGAGGCGCTTGTCGACGCCGTCGAAGCCCGCGATCTGTGCGCCGAGGATCGTGCCGTCCTCCGGCGCGAAGAGCAGCTTGACGTGCATCATCGCCGTGCCGGGGTAGTAGCCGGCGTGACCGTGGGGGTGGGTGGATACCGCGTGGTACGGGATGCCGGCGGCGTCGAGCTGCTTGGCTGAGGCTCCCGTGCCGCCGGCGACCATCTCGAAGACCTTGACGATCGACGTCCCCTGGGTGGACTCGTACACCGTGTCGCGCCCGCAGATGTTCTCGGCCGCCACGCGGCCCTGGCGGTTCGCCGGACCTGCGAGCGGGACGAGCCAGGTGTCGGGGAGCACCGTGTGCTCGACCTCCACGGCATCGCCCGCGGCCCAGATCGACGGGTCGGACGTGCGCATGTGGCGGTCGACCTTGATTCCGCCGCGCGGGCCGAGGTCCAGCCCCGCAGCCGCGGCGAGCTCGGCGCTCGGCCGCACGCCGGCGGCGAGGATCACCATGTCGGTCTCGATGAACGTGTTGTTCTTCAGCTCGACCTGCGTGCGGCCGTTCTGCTTCAGGGAGAACGCTGCGGCGGCGGTCCTGAGGTGGAGGGTCACGCCATGGGCGCGGATGTAGTTCTCCATCGCCGTGGTCATCTCGCGGTCGAGCGGAGGCATGATCTGGTCCGCCATCTCGACGACGTCGACGCTGACGCCGCGCTCGTGCAGGTTCTCGGCCATCTCGAGGCCGATGTAGCCGGCGCCGATCACGACGGCGTGCCGGACGCCGTCCTTGCGGCCGGAGCCCCCGGCGCCGTCGACGGCCGCCTTGATGACGTCCATGTCCCCTATGCGGCGCAGGACGTGGACCGACGGCAGATCGATGCCGGGGAGGTGGGGCCGAACCGGGGCCGAACCGGGGGAGAGGGCGAGCGCGTCGTACGGCTCGTCGTACTCCTCGCCACTGTCGACGGCGCGAACGCGGACGCTCTTGGTCGAACGGTCGATGCTGACGACCTCGATCCCGTTACGCACGTCGATGTCGAGCGACTCCCGCAGGCTCTGCGGCGTCTGCAGCATGAGGCGGTCGCGTTCCTTGATCACCTCGCCGATGTGGTACGGCAGGCCGCAGTTCGCGAACGACACGTGATGGCCCCGCTCGAACACCACGATCTCCGCGAACTCGTCGAGCCGGCGCGCCCGCGCCGCGATGGACATCCCCGCTGCTACCCCGCCGACGACGACGATCTTCATGCTGGTTCCTCACTCCTGGTCTTGGCCTGTTCTCCACGGTAGGGCGCCCGTCGGCGACCGGCATCGGACCTAGGTCGGATACCCTAGGGGGTATTATCGGGTCGTGTTCCCGTCCTTGCGACCCGGACGGCGACCCGGACGGCTTCCCGTCCTTGCGACCCGGACGGCGACCCGGACGGCGCCTGGTGGCACGCCTGCGAGGGACGGTCCCGGCGGGTCGATCGGTCCCGATCCGGCCTGGCACCTCATCGGGCGGCGAGAGGCCGGTTAGGCTCGGGCATGGCCGTCTTGAAGGCGTTGCTCATCGACATCGACGGAGTGCTCGTCACGTCGTGGGCGGCGCTGCCCGGAGCGGTGGACGCCCTGCGGAGCGTTCGCGAGGCCGGCGTTCCGGTCCGGTTCCTGACCAACACGACGTCGCGGACCCAGGCCGAGATCACCGGGTCCCTCAACGCCGCTGGCTTCGTCGCCGCACCCGACGAGGTCCTCACCGCTACGGCTGCGGCCGCGGCGTATCTGCGGCGCGTTCACCCAGGCGCGCGCTGCCTGCTGGTCAACTCCGGCGACGTCAGCGCTGATCTCCCCGGGGTGACGCTCGTAGGGCCTGAGGTGTCACCTCACGACGTCGACGTCGTGATCATCGGGGGCGCGGGAGAGGAGTTCTCCTACGCTGCGATGAACCGGGCGCTCGCCGGCCTGCTCGAGGGGGCGGCCCTCGTCGCGATGCACCGCAACCTGCTCTGGCGAACGAGCGCCGGGCTCCAGCTCGACACGGGCGCGTACGTCCTGGGGCTCGAGCGGGCCGCCGGCGTCGAGGCGACTGTGGTCGGCAAGCCGGCCGCTGCGATGTTCGACGAGGCCCTCGCGTCCCTCGGAGTCGAGGCAGGCGAGTCCGCGATGGTGGGGGACGACCTGGACAGCGACGTGCGCGCCGCTCAGCGACTCGGCATCGTCGGTGTTCAGGTGCGCACGGGCAAGTTCCGTGCCGTCCAGCTCGACGACTCCGGCGAGGCTCCGGACGTCGTCCTGGACGCGTTCGCGGACGTGCCCGCCTGGCTGGGGCTCGACGAGGCCGCATGATGCCCGGATCGCCGACCTCCGACGACCCGACGGCCCACGGGGACGATCTCTACGAGGCGTTGGGCGTGACCCCGAGCGCCACGGACGCCGACGTCAAGCAGGCGTTCCGGGCCCTGGCTCGAGACCTGCACCCGGACCGCCATCCGCACGAATGGGGCTCCCTCCAGCGGGCGCGGGCCGCCGAGCAGTGGCAGCGGGTCATGGCAGCCTGGGAGACCCTCGGGGATCGCAGCAGGCGTGCGGCTTACGACGAGCGGCGGCGGGCGGAGGTGGCCCGGCAGGCGCGGGCGGCCGCGGAGGAGCGTGCCGCAGCGACCTTGCGAGCCGAGTTCGAGCGGACGGGCCTCACCAGTGGAGAGCGCGAGGCTGCGGCGGATCGCACGCACGAGGCGGACCGGACGGCGCTCGACCGGGAGCGGGCCCGGTACCTGCAGGCGGAGTACGCGATCCGACGTCTCCAGGAGCGACGGCAGGGGGCGCTGGCTCCCGTGTACGCGGCCTTCGACACGCCTCGGCCCGGCGCGAACCTGGCGCACCGGGTCGTGCTGACGGAGAACCAGTGGCGCGACGGCGTGAGCTTCCGGAGTCCGATCGACGGCGCCATCGTCCTGCTGCCGCGCCGCACGCCTCCCGGGCCGTTCGTCGTGCCAGGGCGCGGCGGTGAGGGTGCGAACGGGGGACCACGCGGTGAGCTGCACGTCCTCGTCGAGCACGCCCCGCCGGGTCCGTTCACCCAGACGGCGGCCGCCGCCTCCACGCGCGGGCGGTGGCCGTCCCTGCGCTGGGCCGCCGGCGTCGCGACGATGGGTGTACTCCTGGCGATCGCAGTCGTGCTCGCGGCGGCCGCGGTCGTCCGGCTCTGGGGCACCTACGTCGGCTGATGCTCCGCTGGTCGTGGGTGGGGCGATGCGGCTCAGGGGATGGCGGCGCCGCGATGACCGGTCGAGCTCAGCCCGCGAGGTCGGTGAACGCGCTCTCCAGGAGTCGTGAGGCCTCGTCGGCCAGGGGCGCCAGGGCCGGGATCCTGGTGACCGTCGGCATGAGTCCCGGCTCGAACACGTGGATCGTCGACCTGCCCGCGCCGGCAGCCCGGACGACGACGTTGCACGGCAGCAGGACGCCGACGCCGGGCTCGATCTCCAGTGCCCGCTGGGCGAGGGCGGGGTTGCAGGCCCCGAGGATCACGTACGGCTCGATGTCGACGTCGCGCTTCGCCTTGAGCGTCGCCTTCATGTCGATCTCCGTGAGGATGCCGAAGCCCTGTGTCGCGAGGGCCGCCTTGGTCCGCGCGACGGCCTCGTCGTAGGGCTGGTCGAGCTCGATCGTGCGTTGGTAGCTCACGCGGCCTCCGTGCCGATAGGGACGGCCTGTGCCGTCTGGGTCCTGCATATCATTCCCGTGCGGGACCTGGAAGGAACGAAGAGCCCGACGTCGGGCTCGGTCGGGCGCGCCTCGCCGGCATCGGGAATTGCGCGATGTGGGGACGGGCGTCTGGCTAGGCGCGCGGAGGCGCGCGGAGGCGCGCGGGGGTGTCCGCGAAGAGAAGCGAAGGGACGCGAAGGGACGCGAAGAGAGGGGCGGGTGGGCCGCGAGATGACTGACGCCCAGCCGCTCGCTGCCGAGCGGCGTGCACGCCTGAACCGTCTGGCGCTCGGGCTGGCGTGGGCGACGGTTGCCTACAACGCCGTCGAGGCAACGCTCGCACTCTGGGCCGGCGCCGCGGCCGGATCCCTCGCCCTGGTCTCCTTCGGCGGGGACAGCGTGGTGGAGTGCCTCTCGGCGCTCATGATCATCTGGCAGTTCCGGGGCGATGTGCCCGAGGAGCGTGAGCGTGCTGCGCTCAAGGGCATCGCGGTGGCGTTCTTCGCGCTGGCCGCGTACGTGGTCTTCGACGCGGTGCAGTTCTTCGTGACCGGCGCCGACGCCGAGGCCTCCGTGGTGGGGATCGCCCTGGCGGCGACGAGCCTGGTCGTCATGCCCGTGCTCACCGTCGCCAAGCGGCGGATCGGTCGCGAGCTCGGCTCGGCGACCGTCACGGCGGACAGCGTGCAGACACTGCTGTGCACCTACCTGTCCGCGGTCCTCCTCGTCGGGCTCCTCCTCGACGCGACTCTCGGGTGGTCGTGGGCGGACCCGCTGGCCGCGCTCGTGGTCGCCGGGGTCGCTCTCAGCGAAGGCAGGGAGGCGTGGCGCGGCGAGGACGAGGGCTGAAGGGGCGCGCTCGCTCCCCTCGCAGTTCCTTCCGGCGTCCGGTGAAGCCTCAGTCGGAGGTCGGGGACGGCAGCGGGACCGCGGCGTCGTCGGCCAGCATCTCCTCGATGCCGTGGGTGCGCCGAAGCGGCAGCGCAGGGAGGAAGAACGACAGCACCAGGGCGGCGACCGCGATCGGTACGGCCACGAGGAACGTCGAGTCGATGGCACGGGCGAACGCGGCCAGGACGTCGGCCTGGAGCGCGTCGGGCAGGGAGCGGATCGCCTGGAGGGAGGAGGCGACGCCGCCGCCCGTGGCGGCGCCTGCCCCTGGCGGGAGGACCGCCGCGAGCTCTGTCGTGAGGCGGGCCGTGAAGACCGCGCCGAACACGGCGGTGCCGAAGGACCCTCCGATCGACCGGAAGAAGGTCGAGGCACTCGTCGCGGCGCCGATCTGGCTGGGCGCAACCGAGTTCTGCACCGCGAGCAGGAGCACCTGCATGACGTTCCCGAGCCCCGCTCCCAGCACGACCATGGCCACGGCTACCTGCCAGTACGGCGTCTGGGCGTCCAGGCGCGAGAGCAGCAGCAGTCCGACGGCCGCGAGTGCCGTGCCGATGATCGGGAAGATCGTGTACTTGCCGGTCTTCGTGATGATCAGGCCGCTGAGGATTGACGTCGTGAGCAGGCCGGCCATCAGGGGGAGCAGCTGCAGGCCGGCGTTCGTCGGGGAGGAGCCGCCGACCACCTGGAGGTAGATCGGCAGGTAGACGATCGCGCCGAACATCGCGAAGCCGACGACGAAGCCGATTCCCGACGACACCGTGAACACCCTGTCCCGGAAGAGGCTCAAGGGGACGATCGGCTCAGGTGCCCGAAGCTCCTGCCAGACGAAGAGCGTGAGGGCGACGAAGCCGGCGACGGCGAGCCCGAGGATCTCGGGGGAGACCCACGCATACTCCTGGCCGCCCCAGACCGTCACGAGCAGCAGCGAGGTCACGCCCGCGACGAGGAACGTGGCTCCCTGCCAGTCGATCTTGTGCTTGGCCCGGTGCTTGGGCAGGTGCAGCGTGGCGCCGAGCACGGCGAACGCGGCGATGCCGAGCGGCAGGTTGATGTAGAAGATCCATCGCCAGGAGAGCTGCTCGGTGAAGAAGCCTCCGAGCAGGGGCCCGACGATGCTCGCGATGCCGAAGACGCCGCCGAACAGCCCGGCGTACTTGCCGCGCTCGCGGGGGCTGACCAGGTCTGCCAGGGCCGCCATGACGAGCACCATCAGGCCACCGCCGCCGAGGCCCTGGAGGGCGCGGGTGGCGATGAGCTGCCCCATGGTCTGCGAGAGGCCGGCCAGTGCGGAGGACGCGACAAAGATCACCACAGCGGCCTGCAGCATGAGCTTGCGGCCGTAGAGGTCGGAGATCTTGCCCCAGATCGGGGTGCTCGCGGTGGAGGCGAGCAGGTATGCGGTGACCACCCACGACAGGTGGCTCAGACCGCCGAGGTCGCTGGTGATGGTCGGCAGCGCTGTCGAGACGATGGTCTGGTCGAGGGCTGCCAGGAGCAGCGTCAGCATCAGGGCGCCGAGCACGAGGCCCAGGTGCCGGGGCGGTGCGCTCGGGGTGTCGGCCGGGGGACGGGACGCGGCCGACTGGTCGTCCGCTCGCTTCGCGGGCTCGATGGTGCTCATGAGTTCTCCAGGTCGTCGGACAGTCGCCGCAGCAGGGCGGTGAGGGTGGTGATGTCGGCGGCGGTCCACGAGGCGAGAGCGGTCTCCAGGGCGGCGACCGTTCCGGCAAAGTGGGCCGCTGAGTGCTCGCGGCCGCTAGGTGAGACGTGCAGGAGGGCCGCGCGGCCGTCGTCGGGGTCAGGGCGGCGCTCGACGAACCCGGATTCCTCGAGGTGTCGTAGGTGCCGGCTCACCGTGGACCTGTCGAGGCAGGTGCGCTCCGCCAGATCGGTGGCGCGCACGGGCCCGATGCGCAGGAGTGAGGCGAGCAGGCTCGCCGGCGCGCCGTCCTCCGGGCGGCCGTGCATGGTGCGACGGAGGAGGACGACGGCGTCGCGCAGGGCGACCGCGACGTCGCCCACCCGGGGTGACGGCGACTCGGTGTCCCCTGGCGAGGGCTCGACCAGATTCATTGCTTGCACCATGCAACCAATACTACGTGACACCTGTGCAGCGTTCAACCAACCCGTGGGGCCGCACGTCGCCTCAGCGGCAGGCACGGGCTGTCGATGGGGAGTGTGACGCACGCCGCCCAGGACGCTGCGGACTTCAGCGCTGTGGAGAACGTACCCTTGGGAGCATCTGAACGATGAGCGCAGGCTCGATCCACGGCTGGGAAGTCGACCTCTTGCTAGGAGACCGATGACCTCTGTGCAGCTCGATGCCGCCGCGCCCGCTCCGTCGCTCCCGACGCGTGCGCTCCCGTCGAACACCTTCTCAGCGCTGTCCAAGCAGGTGCGTGCCGCGGGCCTGCTCGACCGTGCCCGCGGCTTCTACTTCGCGATGATCGCCGGTCTGACGCTCGCTCTCGGGGCGATCGGCGCGGGAATGGTGCTCCTCGGGGACTCCTGGCTGCAGCTCCTGCTGGCCGGGGCCCTGGGCATCGTGCTCACCCAGTTCGCGTTCATCGCCCACGAGGCCTCGCACCAGCAGATCCTCGAGCAGGGCGGCGGCAACGAGCGGCTCGGGCAGGTCGTCGCCAACGGCGTCGTGGGCATCAGCCACTCCTGGTGGAACATCAAGCACTCCGCGCACCACGCCAACCCGAACATGGTCGGCAAGGACCCGGACATCGCCAAGGACACGATCTCCTTCCTCGAGGAGGACGCCGCGGGCCGTCGCGGCTTCCTCGCCGCGCTCACCCGCCGGCAGGGCTATCTGTTCTTCCCGCTGCTGATGCTCGAGGGCCTGAACCTGCACGTCATCGCGATCCGCTCGTTGATCGCCTCGCCGAGCAGCCGGACACGCACCACCGAGCTCCTGACGATCGCACTCCGCCTGAGCCTCTACGTCGCCGCTCTCTTCCTGCTGTTCCCGGTCGGGCTGGCCTTCGCGTTCCTCGGTGTTCAGCTGGCGGTCTTCGGTGTGTACATGGGCGCCTCCTTCGCCCCGAACCACAAGGGCATGCCGATCATCTCGGCCGAGAGCAAGCTCGACTTCCTGCGCAAGCAGGTGCTGACCTCGCGCAACATCCGCGGCGGCCGGTTCATGACCTTCCTCATGGGCGGCCTCAACTACCAGGTGGAGCACCACCTCTTCCCGAGCATGCCGCGCACCAGGCTTGCCGAGGCGCAGACGCTGGTTCGCGCGCACTGTGCCGAGCAGAACCTCCCGTACACGGAGGCAGGGCTCATCGAGTCGTACGGCATCGTGATCCGCTACCTCAACCGCGTCGGCCTGGCGGCTCGTGACCCGTTCGACTGCCCCCTGCGCCAGCGCATCAGCGCCCGCTGACGCACCCCGCCGCCCGGTGAGGCGCCGTGCCGCCCGGTGAGGCGCCCCGGCCGCCCGCTGAGGCACCCCGGCCGCCCGCTGAGGCGCCGTCTGGAGAGGTCGCGCAGGT
Source organism: Actinomycetales bacterium (assembly GCA_024641895.1). Classification (GTDB taxonomy): domain Bacteria; phylum Actinomycetota; class Actinomycetes; order Actinomycetales; family JAHECE01; genus JAHECE01. Next base: position 3,607 of record JAHECE010000026.1, on the reverse strand, counting down.
CACACGACGTGCCGGGAACAACGGATGGACGGCGCGGGTTACTCTCACTCCCCGTCCCACTGCCCCCGAACCGTGATCGGAAGCCCCATGCCCGTGTCCTCGGCCCGGCCCGCAGTCACCATGTACGGCGCCGACTGGTGCAGTGACTGCCTCCGCAGCAAGCGCCTGCTCGACCGGCTCGGCGTCGACTACGCCTACGTGGATCTTGTCGCAGACCCGGGCCAGACTGCCGAGGTGGTGCGGCGCAACGGTGGCCGTCGATCGATCCCGGTCGTCGTGTTCCCTGACGACACGCACCTCACCGAGCCCTCGGACCGGGCGCTGAGCGCGAAGGTCGTGGAGCTGGGCCTCGTCCCTTCCTGAACCGGCGCGCGCCCGGGGCCCCGGGCAGGCGGACCGCGCTCAGGGCCCGGTACCGGCCTCCGGCGCGACGTGCCGGTCGGACCCGAGCGCCCGACACGCCAACGGCGTATGTTGGCGTGACGTCTGCCAGGGGCGATGACCGTCGTCCGCGCAGCCGGAGTCGAGAAAGGACGACCAGATGGCCCAGGTGAACCCGTCGCAGGCCGGTGCCCCGGACGTCGCGCCGCTCCAGCCTCCGATCGAGGCGGAGCCTGTGCTCGCCCTCACCGCACCTGCGCCCGTGACAGCGGTGGCGGCGACGTCGGCGCCCAGGATGGCTCCCGCGGTCGACCCGGCCGCCCTGCCAACCCTGGACGCGAAGGTCGCCGACTTCGTCGGTTCGCTCCTCGATGCCGCACCGCACTCCCCGGAATTCGCGGCCAAGGCCGGCGACGTCCGCACGATGGGCGACGCCGACATCCGCAGCGCGGCGGAGAGCTCGAACCGGCTGCTTCGGACGCCCGTTCGAGCACTGAAGGAGGGTGGGCTCGCCTCGGGCTCGAAGGTCGGCGTGACGCTCGTCGAGCTTCGTCGCACGGTCGAGGACCTCGACCCGTCCGAGGCCGAGGGTGCTCGCAAGTTCCTGGGCTTCTTGCCCTTCGGCGACAAGATCACGGACTACTTCCGCAAATACCAGAGCGCGCAGAGCCACCTCGACGCCATCCTGCACGCGCTGCGTGAGGGCCAGGACGAGCTGCGCAAGGACAACGCCTCGCTCAACCTGGAGAAGACCGGGCTCTGGGAGGCCATGGGGCGGCTCAACCAGTACGTCTACATCGCAGAGCGGCTCGATGCCCAGATCAGCGCCAGGGTCGCCGAGTTCGAGGCGGGCGACCCGGACCGCGCGCGCTCGCTGCGCGAGGACGTCCTCTTCTATGTCCGACAGAAGCACCAGGACCTGCTCGTCCAGCTCGCGGTCTCGATCCAGAACTACCTCGCGATCGACGTCGTCATCAAGAACAACCTCGAGCTCGTCAAGGGCGTCGACCGCGCGTCGACGACGACGGTGTCGGCGCTGCGCACGGCGGTGATTGTCGCTCAGGCGCTGAGCAACCAGAAGCTCGTGCTCGACCAGATCTCCGCGCTGAACACGACGACGTCGGACATGATCGAGCGGACGTCGCGACTGCTGCGCGACAACTCGGTCGAGATCCAGCGACAGGCCGCGTCGGCGACGATCGGGCTGCCGCAGCTGCAGGCCGCTTTCCAGAACATCTACGAGACGATGGACGCCATCGACGCCTTCAAGGTCGAGGCGCTGGACAGCATGGCCGCCACGATCGGCACGCTCGAGACCGAGGTCGACAAGTCCCGCGCGTATCTCGACCGCGTGCAGCGGCAGGACGAGCGGGTAGCGAGCGGCTCGCTCGACCTCGACGGCACCCCGGGCAGCCGCCGGTGAACCGTGGCGCCCGCCGGGAGTGGTGAGGACCGATGGCGACCATCGGCGAGTTCTTCGGGCGGCTCTTCGGACGCGCCCCTGAGTCGCAGCCCCGCCTCGAGCTGCCCGCGCCGCCTACGAGCGCCGACCTGCTCGCAGCCGTCGACCGCGTCGAGTCGCTGGTCGCCGACGCGGCCGTCCCGGCACCGGTCGCCTCGCGGGTCTCCCGGGTCACGACGATCGTGCGCCAGACCATCCCGCGGCTCGACCGGCTCGCCGGGGGCAGCCTGGAGGCGTACTCCGTGATGGCGACCGCGACCGACTACCTGCCCGAGGCAGTCGGCGGCTACCTCCGACTCCCGCGGGACTGGGCCAACAGCCGACCCGTCGACAACGGCCGCACCTCGCTCATGGTCCTCATCGACCAGCTCGACCTCCTGGCCCGCACGATGGACCAGGTCTTCGACGCTGTGAACCGTTCCGACGCGGCGGCCCTGGTCGCACACGGCCGATTCCTTCAGGAGAAGTTCGGGCATGCGTCGACCGGCGGCGCGCTCGGGCTGGATCCGGGGGAGGCGCCCGTGCCGCGGCAGCCGCCGAGCGATCCTGCGGCGTTCGAGCCGGGCCGGCTCGCGCCCCCGGAGCGTGGCCCGTGAGCGGGCCCGGACCCGTGATCCCTCCGGAGCCCTCGGACCGGAGGCCGACGACGTCGCTGGCGGACGCCCTCGACGCTCTGGTCGCTGTCGGTGCCCGAGCCGGTCTGGCGGCCCCGGACGTGCGCGCCGAGGGCTCGGCACTAGCCGCGGCGATCGCGGAGTCCGCTCCGCTGGCCCACGTCGACTGGGCGGCGCAGGTCGTTAGTGCCGCGCGGACCCGGGACGTCGGTGCCGCGCTGCCGGGCGAGGTCGATCACCGGGCTGTACCGGGCGCGCAGGACTTCTTCGACGCCGCTGTGCGAGGCCGGCGCTGGCGCGGCTCGCCGACGATGCTGCTCGCCGAGCTGGCCGCGACCGGTTCGCCGCATGCCGCCGAGTACGCGCGCGTCCTGACCGAGGTGGCGGCCGCGGCGTGCACCCTCGGCGAGCCGACGCTGCGGGTGGTCGGGAACGCCTCGGTCGCCGCGGCCGCCCAGCTCGCGGCGCTCGCGGGCGGTGGCTCGCCCTCGTCGGTCCTGAGCGGCGCCGAGCGGACTGGCTCGGTGGGCAGGGATCCCCTCAGCGGCACCCGCTGGACGCCGGGTGCGACGACCTCGGAGCAGGGCTTGGTGACCGGCGCGAGCGGCACCGGGACCACGAGAGGAACAGCGGCCCAGGGCACCTCCGCCCCGGTCACGGTCGCGACCGAGGCGCCGTCTGAGACGGTCGAGGACCTCCTCGCCCAGCTCGACGCCCTCATCGGGCTGACGACCGTCAAGCGGGAGGTGCACCGACAGGCCGCGGTGCTGCGCATCTCCAAGCTGCGTGCCGAGCACGGGCTCAAGAGCCCCACGATCACCCGCCACCTGGTGTTCACGGGCAACCCCGGCACCGGCAAGACGACGGTCGCCCGGCTCGTCAGCCGGATCTACGCGGCGCTCGGCCTGCTGTCCAAGGGCCACCTCGTCGAGGTCGACCGTTCCGAGCTGGTCGCCGGGTACCTGGGGCAGACCGCCTTGAAGACGTCGGAGGTCGTGCAGAGCGCCCTTGCCGGGGTCCTGTTCATCGACGAGGCCTACAGCCTCGCCGGCGACGAGTACGGCGGTGAGGCCATCGACACGCTCGTCAAGGAGATGGAAGACCACCGCGACGACCTCGTCGTCATCGTGGCGGGCTACCCCGGTCCGAT
>JAHECE010000213.1 GCA_024641895.1 Actinomycetales bacterium | reverse complement strand
ACGAGGACCGCGTCGCGATCGTGTCGGGCCTCGAGGCAGGCCGCGCCGCCGACGTCCTGGAGGACATGGACCCCGACGACGCCGCCGACCTCATCGGCGAGCTGCCGGCGGAGCAGGCCTCGGAGCTGCTCGGCCTGATGGAGCCGGAGGAGGCGGACGACGTCCGCCGGCTCCTCGCCTACGACGAGCACACGGCCGGCGGCCTCATGACGACCGAGCCGGTGATCCTGCCGCCCGAGGCCACGATCGCGGCAGCCCTGGCCCATGCCCGCCGCAGCGACGTCACGCCGGCCCTGGCCGCCGTCCTGTTCGTGGTCCGTCCCCCGCTGGAGACGCCCACCGGCCGCTTCCTCGGCGTCGCGCACATCCAGCGGCTGCTGCGCGAGCCGCCGCACGCGTCGGTCGGCTCGGTGCTCGACAAGGACATCGAGCCCGTAGAGCCGGACGCGACCATCGGCCGGGTCACCCGCCTGCTGGCGACCTACAACCTCACGGCGCTGCCGGTCGTCGACGAGGAGCGCCGGCTGCTGGGCGCGATCAGCGTCGACGACGTGCTCGACCACCTGCTCCCGGACGACTGGCGCGAGGCCGACAGCGCGGTCACGGACGAGGCGATGAACCGGCCGAGCCATGGTTGAGCGGATCGACACGCCACGGGAGCATCGACGCCGCTGGCGGCACCGGCCGTCGCCCGACGCCTTCGGCAAGATCGCCGAGGGCATCGCGCGGTTCATGGGGACTCCGACGTTTCTCTTCTATCTCACGATGTTCTGCATCGTGTGGCTGGCATGGAACACGTGGGGCCCGCTCGAGGCACGCTTCGACAGCGCTGCCAACGGCTACACCGCGCTGACCCTCATGCTCTCGTTGCAGGCCTCCTACGCCGCTCCCCTGATCCTGCTGGCCCAGAACCGGCAGACCGACCGTGACCGCGTCGCCCTCGAGCAGGACCGGCAGCGCTCCGAGCGGGCGCTCGCGGACACCGAGTACCTCGCGCGCGAGGTCGCCGCGCTGCGGATCGCGATGAGCGAGGTCGCCACGCGCGACTTCCTGCGCTCCGAGCTGCGCAACCTCCTCGAGGACATCCAGGCCGGTCACGACGACGACGACGGCGGCGACGTCGGCCAGCCCCTGACCCAGCGGGCGCGGCGCAAGCGGAGCACGAGCGCCAAGGGCTGACCACGTTCAGGCACCCGCTACCGGGCGGGTGCCCGTCGAGGGGCCCACGCGGGCCCGCCTACGATGGGCTTCATGGCGACACCCACCCGCGACACCGTGACCGAGGCCCTGGCCGGGGTGCTGGACCCCGAGATCCGCAAGCCGATCACCGAGCTCGGCATGGTCCGCTCGGTGGAGATCGCCGGTGACGGCGACGGCGAGGCGACGGTCGTCATCGGGATCGACCTCACCACCGCCGGGTGCCCTCTCAAGGACACGATCACCCGCGAGGTCACGGCAGCCGTACGCGCCGTCGAGGGCGTCGCGGATGTGCGTGTCGAGCTCGGCATCATGTCCGACGAGCAGCGCCAGGCCTTGCGCCGGCAGCTGCGCGGCGGCCAGGCCGAGCCGGTCATCCCCTTCTCGCAGCCCGGCTCGCTCACCCGGGTCTACGGCGTGGCCTCGGGCAAGGGCGGCGTCGGCAAGTCCTCCGTCACCGCGAACCTCGCCGCGGCGATGGCCGCGGACGGCCTGTCCGTCGGTGTCCTCGACGCCGACATCTACGGGTTCTCGATCCCCCGCATGCTCGGCGTGACCCACGTGCCGACCAAGGTCGACGACATGATCCTGCCGCCCGTGGCGCACGACGTGAAGGTCATCTCGATCGGCATGTTCACCCCACCCGGTCGCCCCGTCGTCTGGCGCGGCCCCATGCTGCACCGCGCACTGGAGCAGTTCCTCGCCGACGTCTTCTGGGGCGACCTCGACGTCCTCCTGCTCGACCTGCCCCCCGGCACGGGCGACATCGCGATCTCCGTGGCCCAGCTCCTCCCGACGGCCGAGCTGCTCGTCGTGACGACCCCCCAGGTCGCAGCAGCCGAGGTCGCCGCCCGCGCCGGCTCGATGGCTACGCAGACCCGCCAGCGCATCACGGGCGTCGTGGAGAACATGTCCTGGCTGACCCAGCCGGACGGCAGCCGCCTCGAGCTCTTCGGCTCTGGTGGCGGCGCCGAGGTCTCCGAGACCCTGACCCGCGCCCTGGGCGCGGACGTGCCGCTGCTCGGCCAGGTCCCGCTCGACGTCCGGCTCCGGGAGGGTGGCGACGTCGGCGTCCCCCTCGTGCTGAGCGCCCCGGACTCCGAGGCCGCGGTCGCGCTTCGCGGGGTCTCTCGCGTGCTCTCGCACCGGGCTCGCGGCCTCGCGGGCCGATCCCTCGGGCTCAGCCCGGTCTGAGCCCGGCGGCCGAGCAGGTCAACCAACGGCGCTCAGCCGCGCCGGGAGCCCACCCAGGCGACCAGCCTGTCAACCGCGTCGCCGACGACCTCGGGCGGTGCCGAGAAGGACAGCCGGACCCAGCGGCCCCCCTCGACCCTGTCGAAGTCGGTCCCGGGAGTCAGGGCCACCCCGGCCTCCTCGAGTGCCCGCCGGCACCACCGCGCGGCCGGGCTCTGGGCACGACCGTCGCCCCCGTGCCCGCCCGGCACGGCGTCGAGCCCAGCGAGCGTGACGTCGTCAAGCTCGGCGAACACGTAGAACGCGCCGTCGGCGGGTGCGCTCCGGCTCCAGCCGAGCTGCGGCAGCGCGCTGAGCACCCTCGCCCGGGACTCGCGGTAGCGCACCACGTTGGCGTCGGCCTCGGCGTAGGAGGCCGGGTGGAAGGCCTCGACGGCGGCGAGCTGGGACAGCGCCGGTGGGCTCAGGGCGAAGTTCCCGGCGAGGGCGTCGACGGCGCTGCGCAGGTCCGGCGGCACGAGCATCCAGCCGAGGCGCCAACCCGTCATGCCGAAGTACTTCGAGAAGGAGTTGATGACGACACCGTCCCGGCTCGACTCCCAGGCGGTGCTGACCGGCTCGCCGTAGGTGATGCCGTGGTAGATCTCGTCGCTGATGAGCCGGACGCCGTTCGCGGAGCACCAGGCGTCGAGAGCGCGAAGCTCGTCCGCGGGGATCATCGTCCCGGTGGGGTTCGCCGGGCTCGCCACCACGACGCCGGCGATCGGCCCCGTGCGCGCGACGACGTCCTCGAGGATCTGCGCGGTGAGCTGGTAGCGCGTGGCCGGCCCGCAACCGACCTCGACGACGTCGCACCCGAGGGCCGCCAGGATGTTGCGGTAGGCGGGATAGCCGGGTCTGGCGAGGACGACCCGGTCACCGACGTCGAATGCCGCCAGGAACGCCAGGAGGAAGGCACCGGAGCTGCCCGTCGTCACGCCGACCTCGGCGGGCTCGACGGCCAGCCCGTACCAGCGGTCGTAGTGACCGGCGATGGCCTCGCGCAGCGCGGGCGTGCCGAGGGCTTCGGTGTACCCCAGCGTCCCGGCGACCGCGAGCTCTGCCGCTCGACGCCGAACCGCCGCAGGGGCCCCGGCGCTGGGCTCGCCCGCGCAGAGGCTGACCGTGCTCAGCCCCGCACTGCGGCGCGCATTCGCCGCCGCGATCACCGACATGACCTCGAACGGGGGCACCGCCGAGCGGCGGGACGGCTGCAGCACCGGACTCCTAGGTGGCCTCGTCGTCGAACGGGACCCCGCCGGCAGCGGACCCGACCGCGCCCGAGGCAGCGGCACCCGGCCCGCCCGCCTCGACGGGCTGCATCCGGCCTGCCGGCTTCTCGTCCTCGAGGAGGGCTTCGCGCACGATCCGGCGCGGGTCGTACCGCCGGGGATCGAACTGCGTCCAGTCGACGTCGTCGAAGTCGGGGCCGAGCTCGGTGCGGATGCGGGTGCGCGCGCCGGAGATGTACCGGCGGGCGTTTCGCACCAGCCGGCCGACCTGCTCGGCGTACTCAGGGAGTCGTTCCGGTCCGATCAGGAAGGCGGCAAGCACCAGCAGCACGAGCAGCTCGTTGCCGGAGATGGGCACGGGGTCAGCCTACGTGTGCCGGCGCGCGGCCTCAGTTGCTCACGGCTTCGCCGAGAGTGACCTCGACGTCGAGCTCGGTGCCGTCCCGCAGCACGGTCAGGGTCACCGCTTCGCCCGGAGCCCGGGCGCGGATCGCGACGATGAGCCCGTCGGGATCGGTGACCGGGACGCCGTCCATGCGCAGGATGACGTCCCCGGCTCGGATCCCCGCCGCTTCGGCCGGCCCGTCCGGGGTCACGGCCGGCCGACCGTTCTGGTTCTGCGCCGAGACCTGCACGCCCTGTCCGGA
>JAHECE010000212.1 GCA_024641895.1 Actinomycetales bacterium | reverse complement strand
TCGTCGGCGGCAGGCTCGTCGCTCGTCGGCTCGTCGGCGGCAGTCTCGTCGCTGGTCGGCTCGTCGGCGGCAGGCTCGTCGCTGGTCGGCTCGTCGGCGGCAGTCTCGTCGCGCTGCTCGGCGGCCTCGTCGGTGACCTGGTCGGCCTCGCTGCGCAGGACCTGCTCGCGCTGGGTCTCGTCTTGCTGGGACGCGTCTCGCCACTCATCCCCGTCGAGACGTCCGGTCGTGGCGTCTGTCGTCTCACTCATGGGTCTACTCCCATCCCGGGTACGCCGACCACACATCGGCGCCCGCGGGCGGTTCGTCGGCGGCGGTCCGTGGACCGCCGCCGGAAGCTTCTCGGGTGCGTCGGGCGCGCGCAGTTGTGCGCGCAGCGCTCGACGTCGGCGTCATCGCGTCCCCCGGACGCCAGCATTCGCTGCCGGCAGCCAGGCGCTCGGTTGCGAGAGGCCCGGCGCCATGTCGCTCACGTAGCAAGTGAGGCGGCGCAACGGTCCCTCGCGTCGAGCAGTGCGAGATGTCGTCGGGCTGATCAGCGTGTGTGGAACGCTTTCCAGCCGGGGCGAGTATCGCACAGTCACCCGCGAACGGCGTCGTACGATCGGACACGTCGGAGGCTCAGGAACTCCAGCCCCTCGTGGGCCGTTGGTCCTCTTTGCGTCCTGGGCGAACTACCTAAAGTTCGCAGACCCGCCCACTGCCGTCCGGAGGTAGCTCGTGGAAGCTCTCGAGATCGCTCGATGGCAGTTCGGCATCACGACCGTCTACCACTTCATCTTCGTCCCGCTGACGATCGGCCTAGCACCGCTGGTCGCGATCATGCAGACGGTCTGGCACGTCACGGGCAACGAGAACTGGCTCCGGCTGACGAAGTTCTTCGGCAAGCTCATGCTGATCAACTTCGCCATCGGCGTGGTGACCGGCATCGTGCAGGAGTTTCAGTTCGGCATGAACTGGAGCGAGTACTCCCGCTTCGTGGGCGACGTGTTCGGCGCACCGCTGGCGGTGGAGGGCCTCGCGGCGTTCTTCATCGAGTCCACGTTCCTGGGCCTGTGGATCTTCGGCTGGGACCGGCTGCCCAAGCGCATCCACCTGCTGACGATCTGGCTCGTCGCCCTCGGCGTGAACATGTCCGCGTACTTCATCCTCGCGGCCAACTCCTTCATGCAGCACCCGGTCGGGGCGACCTTCAACCCCGAGACCGGGCGCGCCGAGATGACCGACTTCGGCGCGATCCTGACGAACAACACCCTGCTGTGGGCGTTTCCCCACACGATCACGGCGGCGTTCCTCACCGCGGGCACCTTCGTCGCCGGCATCGCCGCCTGGTGGCTCGTCCGCACGGCAAGGAAGGGCGACGAGGCGACAGCGCGCAACCTGTGGCGACCTGCCGTCGGCCTCGGCCTGATCACGATCCTTGTCTCGGGCGTCGGCGTGTCCCTGACCGGTGACGGCCAGGCCAAGCTGATGTTCGAGCAGCAGCCGATGAAGATGGCCGCCGCGGAGGCGCTGTGCGAGGGCGAGGAGGGCGCTGCGTTCTCCATCCTCACGATCGGCGATCTCACCGACTCCTGCGAAGGCGTCCGCCACGTGCTGAAGATCCCCGGCGGCACCTCCTTCCTCGCCGCAGGCAACTTCACCGCCTATCTCCCCGGAATCACGGAGCTCCAGGCGGAGTACGAGGAGAAGTTCGGCGAGGGCGTGGACTACTCCCCCAATCTCGCCGTGACCTACTGGAGCTTCCGGCTGATGATCGGCCTCGGCATCGGCTCCGCCGCCCTGGCCCTCGGCGCGCTCTGGTACCTCCGTAGGGGCCGCATCACGGACTCGATCTGGTTCAAGAGGATCGCCCTCGCCGCGTTGCCGACCCCATTCATCGCGATCTCCTTCGGGTGGATCTTCACCGAGATGGGCCGGCAGCCCTGGGTGGTCGCCCCGAACCCGACGGGCGTCGACATGGTCCGGATGCTCGTGGCGGACGGGGTCTCGACGGCCGTGCCGGCGTGGCAGGTCGTCGTCTCGCTGGTCTCGTTCACCCTGGTGTACACGGCGCTCGGGATCGTCTGGTTCATGCTCATGAAGCGGTACACCCGCGTCGGCGCCCCCGAGGTCCACCCCGAGGAGCCGGCTGAGCCCGGCGCCGAGGAGAAGCCCCTCTCGTTCGCCTACTGACCACCGACCGAAACTAGGAGTCCCTTCTCATGGACCTGCCCGTCGTGTGGTTCGTCCTCATCGCTCTCCTGTGGACGGGGTACCTCGTCCTCGAGGGCTTCGACTTCGGCGTCGGGATGCTGCTGCGTCCCTTCTCTCGGAACGACACCGAGCGCCGCGTCATGATCAACACGATCGGGCCGGTGTGGGACGGCAACGAGGTGTGGCTCCTCGTCGCCGGCGGCGCAACGTTCGCGGCCTTCCCCGAGTGGTACGCGACGATGTTCTCCGGCTTCTACATCCCGCTCCTGCTGATCCTTCTGGCGCTCATCATCCGGGGCGTCGCCTTCGAGTGGCGAGGCAAGATCAACGACGACGCATGGCGGAACCGCTGGGACTGGGTCATCACGATCGGGTCGTGGGTGCCTGCCGTGCTCTTCGGCGTCGCCTTCGCGAATCTCGCGCGCGGGGTCCCGATCGACGCGGACAAGCAGTTCGTCGGCAACCTCTTCGATCTGCTGAGCCCGTTCGCGCTGCTCGGCGGCGTCGTCACCGCTTCCGTCTTCCTCATGCACGGGGCGATCTTCATCGCACTCAAGACCGACGGCGAGATCCGGGAGCGCGCCGGCGCCCTGGCCGCCCGCCTGGCCCTGCCCGTCACCGTCATCGCCGGGGGCTGGGTCGTCTGGCTCCAGGTTGCCTACTCGGGCAAGGCCTGGACGTGGATCCCGCTCCTCGTAGCCGCCGTCTCGCTGGTCGGTGTCATCGCCGCGGCGCGGCAGCGCCTCGAGGGCCGCGCGTTCGCGCTCTCCGCGGTCGCGATCATCGCGACCGTCACGCTGCTGTTCGGCTCGATGTACCCCGACGTCATGCCGTCCAGCCTGGACCCGGCCTACTCGCTGACGATCAGCAACGCCTCCTCCACGGACTACACCCTCGGCATCATGACGTGGGTCGCAGCGTTCCTGACACCGCTGGTCCTCGGCTACCAGGGCTGGACCTACTGGGTCTTCCGGAAGCGGCTGACCACTGCGTCGATCCCGGCGCACATCGGCCTGCCGCGGCGAGAGCCGTCGGACCTGGACAGCCGGCACTGAGCCCGGACACCAGCCCGGGCGGGGCGGGAGCCGTCGCAGGAGTCCGCCCGGCGGAGGTCCTGTCCTGCTCCGCCGGGCTCGGGTTACCCGGCTGTCGGACGTCCGTGGCATCCTCACGCCCGTGAAGCCGCTCGATCCCCGCCTGCTGCGCCACGCCAGCTCAGCCCGGGCATACGTGCTGCTCACTGCAGGGCTCGGGCTCCTCACCGCCGTGGCGGTCCTTGCGCAGGCCTGGCTGCTCGGCTCGATCACCGCTCCCGTCATCACGGGCGAGGCGACCCTCAGCGATGTCACGGACCTCATCTGGTGGCTCGCCCTCGTGCTCGGGCTTCGCGCCGTTCTGGTCGGGCTGCAGGAGCGCTACGCCCACCGGTCCGCCGCACGCGTCATCGCAGAACTGAGACGAGGGCTCGTCGAGCGCGCCGTCACCCTGGGCCCACGCTGGCTCGACGACGGGCGCCGCTCCGACGTCGTGACGCTCTCGACCCGGGGCCTCGACTCCCTCGAGCCCTACTTCGTGCGGTACCTCCCCCAGCTCCTGCTGGCGGTCACCGTCACGCCCATGGTGCTCGTCGTCATCGCGGGCCTGGACCTGATCGCCGCGGCGACGATCGCCGTCACCATCCCGCTGATCCCCCTGTTCATGGTGCTCGTCGGTCAGCTGACCCAGCGCTACGCCGCGGAGCGTCTCACCGTCCTCCAACGACTCGGTGGCCAGCTGCTCGACCTGCTGGCGGGCCTCGCCACCTTGAAGGCACTGGGGCGTGAACGGGGTCCGGCCGCACGGGTCCGGGCGCTCGGCGCCGCCTACACCCACACCACGATGCAGACCCTGCGCGTCGCGTTCCTCTCGGGTGCCGTGCTCGAGCTGCTCGCGACCCTCTCGGTCGCCCTCGTGGCCGTCGGAGTTGGTCTCCGGCTCGTCTACGGCGAGCTCGATCTGACGACGGGGCTGATCGTGCTCATGCTCGCACCCGAGGTCTACCTGCCGTTGCGCCAGGTCGGCACCCACTTCCACGCATCCGCTGACGGAGTGGCCGCGGCGGACCAGGCCTTCGGGATCCTCGACGAGCAC
>JAHECE010000211.1 GCA_024641895.1 Actinomycetales bacterium | reverse complement strand
CCGCCGCCACCGGCCACGAGGGATCTCTGGGAGTCCTCGGTGTCGGCTGACGCACATGGCGAGGCCGACAGCTGGCAGGACTGCTGGGCCGCTGCGCTGACCGAGCTCGAGCTCGACGTCGACTCGGCCGAGCGGCTCCTGAGCTCGGAACACCTCCCGCCAGGGCGACGCACCTGGGTCCCGCCCTCGGGTCTCGGCCCCCTCCCCGCGCCGCTGCGGGAACGCGCCGAGGTGCTGCTGGCCCGCCAGCTCGACGTCGCCCGCCAGCTGACCGAGGCAGCCACGCTCGCCCGGCGACATGCCCGGGCCGCCCAGTCGCTGAGGACGAGCGAGGCGGCGCAGCCCGTCTACGTCGACGTCGCAGGCTGAGCCGGCGGACCTCAGCCTCAATCACTCACGATTCGCCGTGAGCCGCCGATAGGACGTACGAGCGGGGATCGCTCATCGACCAGGCCACGGATCGGCCGACCAGACCGACACTGGGATGGCCTGCCGTGTTCGACTCCGTGAGCTCCGTCGCGATGAAAAGCGCTCTCGATGCGCTCTCGCTGCGCTCTCGCGTCATCGCCGACAACGTCGCCAACATCGACACGCCGGGCTTCCTCGCCGGGCGCGTCTCCTTCGAGGACGCCCTGGCGAAAGCCGTCGCGCACGGCACCGGGACGGCCGCGGCGCGGATCGACCGCTCCCTCGAGCCGACGCGTACCGACGGGAACAACGTCAACCTCGACGCCGAGACGCTCCTGCACATCGACACCAACCTGCGCTACGAGGTCGCGACCCGCGCCATCAGCGAGCACTACGGAGCCATCCGCGTCGCGAGCAGGACCTCCTGATGGGCATCTTCGGCGCGATCGGCGTCGCGGGCACCGGCATGACCATGAACCGGAAGTGGATCGACGCGATCAGCGACAACATCGCGAACGTCAACAACGCCTCGCGAACCGACGAGACGCCCTTCCGAGCCCGGTTCGTGGTGGCGGAGGCCGTCAGCTACGGGCGGCCCGAGGGAGTCCGCGTCGCCGGCATCGAGCTCGGCAGCGCCGAGGGCCGGCTCGTCTACGAGCCGAGCCATCCCCTCGCCGACGCGGACGGGATGGTCCGCTACCCCGAGGTCGACATGGCCGGTCAGCTCACGCAGCTGATCATGGCCCAGCGCGCTTACCAGGCGAACGCGGCCGTCGTCGACCGCTCTCGAGAGGCCTACACCGCAGCACTGCAGATCGGGAGGAACTGATGTCCGTCTCCGGCATCTCAGGTGCGCTGCCGGTCATGCCGGCAGCACCCCTTCCGGCCGCACCGCCGCAGGCGCTCGGCGCCGGCCCCGCGAGCTCCGGCTTCGGCCTCACCCTTGCCGCGGCCGTCGACGGACTCTCGGCCACCCAGCAGAAGGCCGGTGCGCTCGCCGTCCAGGCCGTGACGGGTCAGCTCGAGGACGTGCACGACTACACGATTGCCGCGACCGAGGCGCAGGTCGCCCTCGAGCTGACGGTGGCCGTACGCAACAAGGCCGTCGAGGCCTTCAACGAGATCATGCGGATGCAGGCCTGATGTCCAGGAAAGACGACGTCGCAGGCAGCGTCAAGCGGACGTTCGGACAGTTCACGCTGCCCCAGCGCACCCTGGTCGTGATCGGCGTCGCCATCCTCGCCCTCGGGGCGGCGGCCTTCGTGTCGTGGACGAGCCGCCCGACGATGAGCCCGCTCTTCACCAACCTCGCGCCCGCGGACGCGAGCGCCGTGGTCGACTCGCTCGAGGCAGAGGGGGTGCCCTACGAGCTGACCGCCGGCGGCACGACCGTGCTGGTCCCCGAGGAGTCCATGTACCGCCTGCGCATCTCGCTCGCGTCCGCCGGCGTGCCCGGGAGCACCGACGGCTACTCCCTGCTCGACGACATGGGCATGACCTCCTCGGACTTCCAGCAGCAGGTCACCTACAAGCGCGCCGTCGAGGGCGAGCTCGCCCGCACGATCGGGTCCATCACCGGGGTCAGCGCGGCAACCGTCCACCTGGCCATCCCCGAGCAGAGCGTCTTCGTCGAACGCGCGACGGCGCCCACGGCCTCGGTCTTCGTCCAGCTCCGCAGCGGGGCACAGCTGGACACCGACGCCGTGCGGGCCATCATCAACCTCGTCTCCAACTCGATCCCGGACATGGCCCCTGAGGGCGTGTCCGTGATCGACGCCGAGGGCCGGGTCCTCTCCGACGACAGCTCGGGTGCCAGCACCACGACGGACTACGAGAACGGCGTCTCCGCCAACGTCCAGGCGATGCTGGACCGGGTGGTCGGGCCGGGCAAGGCTGTCGTGACCGTCCGGGCCGACGTCAACCGCGACTCCACGCAGCGGGTCACGGAGACGTACACGCCGGCCACGGATGCGCCGCCGCTGTCCTCCTCGCGGTCGACGGAGACCTACACGGGCACCGGCTCGCCCGTGGGCGGCGTGCTCGGCCCGGACAACATCGCCGTGCCTGGCAACACCGACGGCGGTGGCACCTACTCCAGCGAGGACGAGGTGCTCAACAACGCGGTCAACAAGGTCACCGAGCAGACGTCCGTCGCGCCCGGAGGCGTGAGCCGGCAGTCGGTCTCCGTCGTGGTCGACACCCAGGCCGCCGCGGGCATCGACCTGACCGACCTGGAGGCGATGGTCGCGGCGGCAGCCGGTGTCGACGAGGCTCGCGGGGACCGGGTCGTCGTCTCGAGGATGACGTTCGACACCTCCACCGCCGCCGCCGCCCAGGAGGCGCTGACGGCAGCCACGGCCGCCGCAGAGGCGAGCCGCAATGCCGACCTCATGCGCGATCTGATCACGGCAGGCGTCCTCCTCGTGGTCGTGGTCCTGCTGGTCTTCGCGGCGAAGGCCATGGTCGGCGGGCGGCGCGAGACGATCGACCTCGGCGAGCTCGAGGCGGTGACGAGCCTGCGCGACCAGCTCGCCGCCTTCGAGTCGTCCGCAGCCGCAGGCAACGGACTCCCGGCGGGCACGCCGACGGCGCAGCTCGGGGCGGCGCCGGCGGCGGGTCCCGGCCAGGGCGCCAGCGGTTCCCTGGCGGCCGAGGACCCGTCCGTCGTCGCCGCGAGCATCCGCGACTGGCTGGCGGTCAAGCGATGAGCAGCGCACCGGCCCTCTCCGACCCGGGCGCCGCCCTGACGCCGACGCAGAAGGCGGCGATCGTGCTCCTGAACCTCGGGGACGCGCAGGCCTCGAAGGTCCTCTCCCTCCTGGACGACGCGGAGGTCGAGGCGCTCACCGCCGAGATCGTCCGCCTCGAGTCCGTCTCGCCCGAGTCCGCGGCCGAGGTGCTCACCGAGTTCCGCCTCCAGCTCGGATCGGCCCGGACCATGGTCGGGCGGGGTGGGTTCGACGCGGCCCAGCACATGCTGGAGAAGACCTTCGGCACCGAGCGTGCGGCCAGCATGATCGGCAAGCTGCACAAGTCGCTCGCCGGCCGACCGTTCGAGTTCATGGAGAACGTCGACGCCCGACAGGCCCGCTCGCTGCTGGCCGGTGAGCACCCCCAGACGGTCGCGCTGGTTCTCGCGAACCTGCGCCCCGAACGGGCGTCGGCGATCATGACCGGGATGCCGCCCGAGATGCGGGCGGACGTGGCCCACCGGATCGCCCTGATGGAGCGCGCCTCCCCGGAGGCGGTCGCGATCGTCGGTGAGGGCCTCGCCCGGATGGCCCACGCGGTCATCGGCCCGGCCGAGCTCACCCAGCTGGGTGGCCTAGGGCCGCTCGTGAAGATCCTCAACCGGGCGGACCCCGGCACGGAGAAGGAGATCATCGAAGGGCTCGGCGCCCTCGATCCGCAGCTTGCTGCCGACGTGCGGAGCATGCTCTTCACCTTCGACGACATCGTCAGCCTGGAGGACAAGGCCGTCCAGCTGGTCCTGCGCCAGACCGAGATGTCCACCCTGGCTGTCGCGCTCAAGGGCGCCGCGGGCCCCGTGCGCGACAAGGCCCGCCACAACCTCTCCGAGCGCGCCCGGGAGAACCTGGACGAGGAGATGGAGCTGTCCGGGCGGGTCCGGCTCGCGGACGTCCAGGAGGCCCGCGGCTCGATCGTGAAGATCATCCGATCGCTCGAAGAGGGCGGCCTGATCGTCATCGAGCGGGAGGGCGAGGGCGAGTATGTGTCCTGAGACCGCCTTCAGCCCGACACCGTTTCCGCGTGTCTCCACCGCGTCGGAGACGACCGAGGGGTACGCGGCCGGCTACGCCGCCGGCTGGGCAGCGGGCAGCCGGGCCGCCGCGCAGGCCGCGGCCGTCGAGCAGCGACGCCTCGCCGAGCTCGAGGCGACCCGTTCCGGTGCCCGGGCCGAAGCCACCGAGACG
>JAHECE010000210.1 GCA_024641895.1 Actinomycetales bacterium | reverse complement strand
GTGCGGACGCCGTCACCGAGGTTCTGGTCAACTCCGTCTTCGAGGGCCGGCTGCAGGCGTTCATCGGCGTCGACCCCCGCGAGCTACCGTTCCGGGCCTACCGCCTCGAGAATCCCTCCCGCGTCGTCGTCGAGGTGCAGCACCCACGCTGACCAGGACTTCCTGCTCTTGCGCCGAACGCCGGCACCGGTAACGTCACAGACGACGAAGGGTCTGTGATGGTCGTGCCCACTTCATCATCGAAGAGCGGCTCGACGGTACTCGCCCTGGTGCTGATCGTCGCGCCGGCAGCGGCGGCGTGCGCCCCGACGGATGTGTCACCGACTTCCAGCCCGACGACCTCCCACACGACCTCCTCTGC
Source organism: Actinomycetales bacterium (assembly GCA_024641895.1). Taxonomy (GTDB): domain Bacteria; phylum Actinomycetota; class Actinomycetes; order Actinomycetales; family JAHECE01; genus JAHECE01. The sequence goes on along the minus strand of JAHECE010000210.1, from coordinate 4,020 downwards.
CCAGCCCCCCACATCGGAACCCGGCTCCCCGTCGATGTCCCCGACGGCGACACCCGGCCCGTCCACGCACCCGACGCCCGCGCCGACACCGACGCCCACACCGCCCTTCGTCGCGGACACGAGCCCGGACCGCGGCGCAGCCCAAGGCGGCCCGGTCGGCTACCTGACGGACATCCGGCTCGGCGCGCACACCGGATATGACCGCGTGGTGTTCGAGTACTCGGGACCCGGAACGCCCGCCTGGCACGTCCGATACGTGGACCAGACGGTCGCGGACCCCAGCGGCAGCCCCTACCTCGTCCGGGGCGACGCTTTCCTCGAGGCGACGCTGTTCGGGGTCGAGTACCCGGACCCGGGGGCGCCGGACGCCTTCGACGGGCCGTTCATCCTGTCGATCCCCTCGACGCGATCCGTGGTCGAGGTCATCCAGAGCAGCGTCTTCGAGGGCCAGATGCAGACGTTCATCGGCGTCTCGCCGCGAGCGCTGCCGTTCCGCGCCTTCCGCCTCGGGAACCCGTCGCGCGTGGTCATCGACGTTCTCCAAGCCCCGTGAACCCCTAGTTCCAGACGACGGAGCGAAGATCCTGCCGATTCATCGGCCTGGTATTCCCGCTCCTGGAGCCATCCGCAGGTACCTTGGAATGCACGAGGGGGAATGTCATGAATAAGACTCCTGCACGCATTAACCCGACGAGCGCCTTCGGCGCTCTGGCGCTGACGATCGCGCTGGCCCTCACCGGTTGCACCTCGACCGACGACGGGGGCACCGCAGCCGCGCCGAGCGAAGCCGAGACCGCTGGGAGCTCGGTGTCGGCCTCGGGCGGGACCGAGGACGACAACGGAACCAGCGCGCCACCCTTCCTCGCGGGCACCGAGACGAGCACCGCCGAGCCGGGAAACCCGGGAGCCGTCGCGCTGCTCACCGATGTCCGGCTCGGTAGTCACGACGGCTTCGACCGTGTGGTCCTCGAGTACGAAGGCGGCGTCCCCGGGTGGGAGGTCGGCTACGTCGCCGAGGCCGTCTCGGACGGCATCGGCGAGCCGGTCGACGTCGACGGCGGTTCGATCCTGCAGGTGCGCACCATGGGCGTCCGTTATCCGGAGGAGTCGGACACCAACGCCTTCCGGGGCGACCCGGGCGCGATCAGGATCAGGGTCGCCGAGACCCCCGAGGTCACCGAGGTCGTCTACGACCATGTCTTCGAGGGCTATGGCATGACCTTCATCGGTGTCGACGAGACCGAACCGCGCCCCTTCCGGGTCTACCGGCTCGCGGACCCGACGCGCATCGTGATCGAGGTCGAGCACAGCTAGAGGTCGGACCGAAAGGCGGCGACCCTCGGGCGACGCCGGGCCGGCTCAGTCGCCCTCGGCCTTGTGCGGACGGGAGAGCAGCGCCTCTGCCATCACGTCGACCGGAAGCCCCTGGTGCAGCACCGCGACCACGGCCCGCGTGATCGGCATGTCGACGCCGACGCGCCCGGCCAGGTCCAGCACCGAGGAGCACGACTTCACGCCCTCGGCGGTGCCGCCGGTGGCCTCGATCGCCGCCTCGAGGCTCATCCCCGAGCCGATGTGGGCGCCGAGGGTGTGGTTGCGGGACAGCGGAGACGCGCAGGTCGCCACAAGGTCGCCCATCCCGGCAAGGCCGGCAAAGGTCTCCGGCTCGGCACCGAGCGCAACGCCGAGCCGCGCAGTCTCGGCCAGGCCCCGAGTGATGATCGTCGCCTTGGTGTTGTCGCCGAAGCCCCGCCCCTGCGCGATGCCCACAGCGAGCGCGATGACGTTCTTCACGACCCCGCCGAGCTCGACCCCGACGACGTCGGTGTTCGTGTAGGGCCGGAAGTACGGCCCCGCGCAGGCGAGAGCTGCGCGGGCGGCCGTCTCGAGGTTGCTCGAGGCGACGACCGTGGCCGTCGGCTGCCGGGTGGCGATCTCGCGCGCGAGGTTCGGGCCGGAGACGACGGCGACCCTGCCGACATCGATCCCCAGCGACTCGGCAAGCACCTGGCTCATGCGCGCGTCGGTGCCGAGCTCGACGCCTTTCATGAGGCTGACGACCACGGCGTCGGGGCTCAGGAGCCCGGCAACCGGTTCCAGGACCGCACGCACCTGCTGGGACGGCACCGCCACCGCGAGCAGCTCGGCGCCGGCGACGACCGCGGCCAGGTCGGTCCGGGCGGTCACCCCGTCCGGCAGGACGATCCCCGGCAGGTACCGCTCGTTGCGATGCCGTTCGGCGATGTCCTCACAGGTGGTGGCATTGCGCCCCCACATCGTGACCTGACGACCCGCGTGGGCCATGACCGCGGCGAACGTGGTACCCCAGGCCCCGGTACCGAGGACGGCCACCTGCTGGACCTGGTGGGGCACAGAGCCCGTGGGGCTCACCGGGACCTGCTCTCGCCGGATCCCTTGCGACGCATGTCGAACGGCTCGGCCGGCGGCTCCTCGCCGCGGATCTCGGCGAGGAGCCCGGTGATGGCCGCCATGATCCGCTGCGTCGCCTCACGCAGGGTCGCGCCGTCGGCAGGCCGGTCATAGAGATCGCTCAGGTCCACCGGCGGGCCGGCGGTGACCCACACCCTCTTTCGCGGGATCGGCTTGATCATCTTGCCGTACCGGCCGAGCAGATCGGTCGCCCCCCACTGAGCGATCGGGATGACCGGGGCGCGGCTCGCCAGCGCGAGGCGCCCGACGCCCGTCTTGGCGACCATCGGCCAGAGGTCCGGGTCGTGCGTGAGCGTTCCTTCGGGGAAGACGAGGACGGGCTCGCCCTTGCTGAGCGCCTCCTCCGCAGCGACGAGCGCCTCGCCTGCCTGGGACGTGCCGCGGTGGACCGGGATCTGGTCGGTGTGCCGTAGCAGCCAACCCAGGACCGGCGCCTTGAAGAGCGAGGCCTTGGCCATGATGCGCGGTGGGCGGTGGTTGTCATACAGGAAGTGCGCGGTCACCAGTGGGTCGACCAATGTCATGTGGTTCGCCGCGGCGAGGAACGCCCCCTCGGGGAAGTTCTCCGTCCCGGTCCACGTACGTTTCGTCGTAGCGAGGAGGAACGGGCGGATGATGCGCGCCATCCAGACGTAGGCGCGGGGGACGTTCGTCGACTGCGGCACGAGTCCCGATCCTAGCGATCGGTCAGGGTGCACCAGGGTCGGTCGGGGCTCATGTCCGCATCCCGCACGTCTGGGCTCCGGCTTACCGGCTCCGGCCTACCGGCTCCGGGTCACTCACGGGTGAACTCGGCGCCGAGCGCGTACAGCTTGGCGATGAAGTTCTCGTAGCCACGATCGATGAGTGTGATGCCGCGGACGGCCGACGTCCCCTTCGCCGCGAGCGCCGCGATGAGGTGGCTGAACCCGCCGCGCAGGTCCGGCACCTCGATGTCCGCCGCGACCAGCGGGGTCGGGCCGGAGATCACCGCGGAGTGGAAGAAGTTCCGCTGACCGAAGCGGCACGGCAGACCACCCAGGCACTCGCGATACGCCTGGATGTTCGCCCCCATGCCCACGAGCGCCTCGGTGAAGCCGAAGCGGTTCTCGTAGACGGTCTCGTGGACGATCGACAGGCCGCGTGCCTGCGTCAGCGCCACGACGAGCGGCTGCTGCCAGTCCGTCATGAAGCCTGGGTGCACGTCCGTCTCGAGCACGATGGAGCTCAGGTCCCCACCTGGGTGCCAGAACCGGATTCCGTCGTCGGTGATGTCGAACGCTCCGCCGACCTTGCGGAAGACGTTGAGGAACGTCATCATGTCCGGCTGCAGAGCGCCGCGGACAAAGACGTCGCCCCTGGTCGCGAGCGCCGCGGCGGCCCAGGAGGCCGCCTCGATACGGTCCGGCAACGCGGTGTGGCGATACCCGTGGAGCCGTTCGACGCCCTCGATCCGGATGACCCGGTCGGTGTCGACCGAGATGATCGCGCCCATCTTCTGGAGCACCGCGATCAGGTCCATGATCTCGGGCTCGATGGCCGCGCCGCGCAGCTCCGTGATGCCCTGGGCGCGGACCGCGGTGAGCAGCG
>JAHECE010000209.1 GCA_024641895.1 Actinomycetales bacterium | reverse complement strand
CGGACCGGGCTCACAGCCGTGCCGCCGGGTCGGTGGCCGTCGTGGGCGGACCCGCGCGGTCCGCCGCCTCAGCGACGTCGCCTGAACCCATCTCTGCCGCTGAGCAGGTCAGCCGTAGTGGTACCGGCATGCGGCGATTCGGATCGCCTCGCCGTGGATGTTGTAAACGAGTCGGTGCTCGTCGGTGATGCGGCGGGACCAGTAGCCGGCGAAGTCGTACTTCAGTGCCTGGAGGGCAAGATGGGCGCGGACGCCGTCGAGCGTCGAAGAAGGCATGTGGACGTCCCGCAGGCCGGCGGCGGAGCTAGCGACCTCAGAAGGCAGCCTCGAACGCCGCCGCCAGCTCCGGTGTCGCCTCACCGCTGTAGCCACACATGTTCACGACGCCTTCCGAAGCCGTGATCAAGTACCGGCCGCCCTCGCGAAAGTCGATCTCGCCGATGAGGGCCGCGCTTGCCCCGGGCGGGACCTGGAGGACGACGGTGGAGGCGTTGTCCCCGGCGTACCAGCGCTCGACGTCCAGAGTCACCTGGTCGTCGGTGACGTCCCTTGCCGTCGCCGCGAAGGCTGGCGTCATGTCGGCGAGGTACTCGACCGTGAACGGCAAGCATGACGCCATCGCACCGCCGGCGTCGGGCAGGCTGAGCTGAAGCGCGTCGTCCTGCGCGGCCTTCGGGCCGGCACAACCGGCGGCCAGCACGGTGCCGATGACGGCGGCCGCGGCCACCACTGGAAAGGCCCGCGATGTGGCTGAAGGGCCGCGACCGCTGGCCGAGTCGGACTGCCGCGTTTCTCCAAGAGTCTTCATGGCTTCCTCCCCCGATCCCGCCCGCGCGGATCGGCATCTGTTCCTGGGGCCAGCCAAGCCAAGTCTGGCCAGTCGGCCGCCGGACCTGCTGGATCGATCGTTCGGGCACCTCGCCCACTGATCTATGTCCCGACACCGACGAGTCTTGCGGGGCGGCGGGGACCAGGGTTCGGTGCCGATCGGTCGTGTCCGCCTCAGAACGCGAAACCATCCCTCGGACGGGAGCGGATTCCCGCGGATCAGCGCGAACCGGGGCGGGCGGGCACTCAAACGACCCTCCGGATCGGGCGAGGTGGGCTGCCAGTCCGCCGTGCCGTTCGGGAAGTCGGTGGCTCGGACGTCAGTCAGCCGACCCAGGAGCCCCCATCGATCGATGGACAACGCGTACTCGCGTAGCGATCAGGAGCCGAACCGGCGCTGCAATTCTGCGTACGCGATCGCACCGTCGAGGAAGCCGAGGGTGCCGGAGTCGAGCAGCTCCCGGCCGGCTCGTTCCAGCAGGCTGAGCGCGGCACGGGCCAGGCCGCCGCCCAGGCTGACCCGCTTGACGCCGAGAGAGAAGAGCGTGGGCGCGTCGATGACGTTCGCCAGCCCGGCCACCACGTTGAGCGGGCCCGGGATGGCCGCGGCGAGCCGGCGGATCGTGTCCTTCTCGACGACGCCGGGTACGCAGACGCAGTCTGCCCCCGCTTCGAGGTACCGGACCGCCCGCTCGACCGTCTCGTCGAACGCATCGCCGGTCGTGCCGGCGAAGTAGGTGTCAGTGCGGGCGTTCAGCACGAAGGTGCCGCCGGGCGCCGCCGCCCTGGCGGCCGCGAGGCGATCGACGGCCTCATCGATGCCGAACAACCCGCCCGTCGCGGCATCCTCGAGGTTGCACCCCACCGCCCCGAGGTCCGCGGCCAGGGCCACGGTGCGGCCGACGTCGTCCGGGGTGTCGCCGTACCCGGCCTCGAGGTCGGCTGTCACGGGCACGCCCACCGCGGCCACGATGCGACCGACGTGCTCGAGCATCGTGTCGCGGTCCAGCGCCACACCATCCGGGACTCCCAAGGACCAAGCGATGCCCGCGCTGGTTGTGGCGATAGCCGGGAAGCCGGCCTGCTCGAGGATCCGTGCGGACCCGGCGTCCCAGGCATTGGGGAGCACGAAGCCGGGACCGGCGTGCAGGGCGAGGAGGACGTCCGCCTTGCCGGCCGTCGGCCCGGTGGTCACGAGCGCGCCACCTCGACGTGCGCGCACGACGCACTGCGGGGGAGCCGCAAGTACCCGGGTCCCTGGTCGAAGAGGCCCCCGGCCAGGCCCGGCCGCGACGCGCGCGCGGCATTCGTCCTCGCCGCGTCGTACGACAGCGCGTCGTCGTCCAGCCCTCCGGTGCACACCACTCCATGCTCGACGATCGCGGCCTCTCGCGACACCACATCCGCACCTGCCGCCGGCTGCGCTTCTGCCGAGATCCGGATCCGCAGGGGCGCGCCCTTCGCCCGCTGGACCTGCGCGCTGGGGGCGCTCACCCGGGGATCTTCGGCGGCGACGCCGTCGGTGTCTCTCGCGTGGGTCCCGCGCCCTTGACGAGGAGCCAGAGCGCGAGTCCGAGCTCGGCGACGAAGCCCACCACCCACGCCGGGTAGCTGATCTCGGGGTGTGCCGGGGCGAGAAACACCTGGAGGAACCACACGAAGACTCCGACGCCGTCGAGGATGAGGAGCCAGCCCAGGAAGCGTGGGAGGAAGCCGGAGCGCAGGACCAGCCGACCGAGAGGGAAGAGCCAAGCGGAGAAGAACAGCTGGGCCATGACGAAGCCGGTCTGATACGTGGTGAGGGAGAGTGCTGCCAATCCGTCGAGCCCGGTCACCCCCAGGGCGCTGTCGGCCTGTGCCAGCACGGTGAGGAGCGGGAGGTAGCTCGCGCACTGCACGGCCACCCCGACGGCGTTGAGGATGAGGAAGAGCAGGGCCAGCGTTTCGTCGACCGGGCGGAGGAGTGCATAGAGTGCCCAGGCCGTGAGCGCGAAGAGCAGACCCGATCCGAGTGCCGCGACTAGTCCGAGTCGGAACATCGTCTCGTGGTCAGTGATGGTCGCCTGCAGTGTCTGCGCGTCGCTCAGGCCGATGTGGCCCACCAGGCTCGCGACGATGTTCAGCAGGATGTACGTCAGGTACAGGCTGCCTGCCCGTCTGGCCAAGGCGCTTCGCGCCACAGGGGATGCGATGACGGTTGTCACTTCTTGGTCTCCCTCGTTGTCCGCCCGCGGTGACGGTTGCGCTCTTGGCCCCCGGCGCCCATGACCAGGCCGACAGTGACCGCGAGGGCGAGAACGCGGACCACGTTGAACACCGTGGCCACCAGCAGCCAGTGCGCCGGGTCGTCTATGCCCGAACTCAACTTGCTTGGAAGCTCGAGACCGATCGTCAGGATGACGAGGGCCGCCGCCCCAAGCAGCACGGCTTTGGTCAGCGGGCCGGACCCGGGGATCTTCGCCGGGTAGTGGACGATCAGCGAGGCCAATGCGCTGCTCAGAACCAGCCCACCGGCAGCCGCCTCAACCAGCATCGGTACATAGGGGATGGCGAGGGCCGACCGATAGCCAGCGGCGACCGGCGTCGCTGAGATGGCGAGGTTTGCCAGCCAGAACGCGGCCGCCCCCGCCAGTGCGGGTGCCAACCAGCCGCCCCTCGTCCGACTTCCCGGCTTCAGGCTCTGCTGACCGGGCGACGGAATACCGATGAAGTCCATGGCTTCGCTCCGACGGGACAGGGCTACCGCCCATCCCAGCCACAGCATCCCACCAGGAAGCCCGCGTTGTCCGATTCCTGCGCGCAACACCTCGCTCGGTGGTCAACCGACACGGGTTGCACTACGTGACGCACGGCGTCGCGGAGGGCGACCAGTTCTCGGTCGACGACGTCCTCGATGACGGCCCGTCGGCCCGGAAGTGCCTGCGTGCCCCGACGTTGCGCACCCCCGGCGATCGATGCCCAGGGCGCCTCGGCGGCGCGCGCCTTGACCTTGCTGTCGCATCGGGGACGAGAAGAGCCGGCCGGTGGGTACCGGCCGGCTCTTCTCGTGGGATCCGATCCTCTGGCGGAGGGGGTGGTGCCGTCGGGCGGCGGGGCCTCGGGTGGGTCCGTGCTCCCGGTCGGGTCGGGGCTCAGTACCAGTTGACGGACTGCGAGTGCGACCAGGCGCCGCAGGGCGTCCCGTAGCGGCCAGCGATGTAGTTCAGGCCCCAGGTGATCTGGGTGGCCGGGTTGGTGCGCCAGTCGCCGGCGACGGTGCCCATCTTCGAGCCGGGCAGGGCCTGCGGGATGCCGTAGGCGCCTGAGCTGGAGTTCTGCGCGTACGGGTTCCAGTTGCTCTCCTTGGTCCAGAGAGCGTTGAGGCAGTCGAACTGACCGGCGCCCCAACCGCGGGCCGCGACCATCGAGCTGGCGATCGAGCGCGGGTCGGCGCCCGAGTAGGTGCCGGTGCGCGCCGAGCTGCGCGAGGCGGTGGTGGTGGCGCGCACGACGGGCGGGGGTGCGGGCTTCTCGCCGCGGACCTCGGTGGTGGCGATGGTCCACGTGGCCTCGGCGGGTACGAC
>JAHECE010000208.1 GCA_024641895.1 Actinomycetales bacterium | reverse complement strand
CGCGGCGACGTCGGTCGCCACGAGGACGTCGATCTTGCCGTTGCGGAAGGCGCGCAACGCCTGCTCTCGCGCACCCTGGCCCAGGTCGCCGTGGATGGCTCCGGAAGCGAAGCCACGCTCGGCGAGGTCCTCCGCGACCCGGGCGGCGGTCCGCTTGGTCCGCGCGAAGACCAGCGTGAGGCCGCGGCCCTCGGCCTGGAGGAGCCGGGCGAGGATCTCGATCTTGTCGAGGGCGTGCGCGCGGTAGACGACCTGCTTGATCGACTTCAGGGTGATGCCCTCGTCGTGCGGGTCGTGGGCGCGGATGTGCGTCGGCCGGCTCATGTAGCGGCGGGCCAGGGCGACGACCGCGCCGGGCATGGTCGCCGAGAAGAGCATCGTGTGCCGCGCGGGCGCCGTGGCACCGATGAGGGTCTCGACGTCGGGAAGGAAGCCGAGGTCGAGCATCTCGTCGGCCTCGTCGAGGACGGCCGTCGAGACGTTCCCGAGGTCCAGCGCGCGCTGGCGCAGGAGGTCGATCATCCGCCCGGGCGTCCCGACCACGATCTCGACGCCGGTGCGCAGCGCCTCGACCTGAGGCTCGTACGCCCGGCCGCCGTAGACCTGGAGGATCCGCACGGACCGGTGCCGGCTCGCGGTGCTGAGGTCGCCGGCGACCTGGACCGCGAGCTCGCGGGTCGGGACGATGACCAGGGCCTGCGGCTTGCCGGGGTTCGGCAGCTCGTCCCAGCCGGGCTCGCCCGGGCCGACAGTGCGCTGGATGAGCGGGATGCCGAAGCCGAGGGTCTTGCCGGTACCCGTCTTGGCCTGGCCGATGATGTCGTGGCCGGCTAGTGCGACGGGCAGCGTCAGCGCCTGGATGGGGAAGGGATGAGTGATCCCCACCTCGGAGAGGGCCCGCACGATCTCGTCCCGGACGGCGAAGTCGGCGAAGGTCTGCGGAAGCTCGTGCCGGTCGGCCTCGACGTCGAGGTGCTCGTCGACAACGTCGTCGAGCTCGTCGGAGGCGTCCGTGCTTTCGGGTTCCGGTGCGGCGGCAAGGGGGCCCGCGGCGCCGTAGCCGGCGGGCGCCTCGCTCGGGTCGGTGGGCTCGAGCTCATCGGGCTGCATGGAATTCGTCATGGAGTGGGTATCGGTCCCCGTGTCGCGGTGGCGGCCGCGCGTCGGCGTCGATGCTTGGACATCGCCGACGGGCCACTCCACCTGGTGGTGGCAGCCGATCGTGGGTCTCCGCGCGCCTGCTTCGGCGCTGTGCACTGCGTCAGGGACGACCGGGCAACCATGTGCGAGGTCAGTCTAGCCCCGGCCTCGTGGTTACCCGCCTCTGGGGCACGCGCGGCATCTAGGCTGGCCGGGTGAGGAAAACAGACGACGTAGCGAACGCGACCGCTGCGGCCCGGTCGCTCGACGAGCCTGCCTATCGCGCGGCGGTGCTGGACCTCCTGGGGCTGCTCGCCAACGGCGAGCTGGCCTCGTTCGAGCGGCTTGCGGACGACGCCGCACACGCTCCCGACATCAGCGGTCGCCTCATGCTTTCCCGGATGGCCGCCGGCGAGCTGTCCCACATCGACGTGCTCGCCCAGCACGTCGACCGGCTCGGCGGGGAGCTGGAGGCAGAGATGCTGTCCTACGCCGACGTCCTCGGTGACTTCGACGCGCGGACCGTGCCGCGGGACTGGTGGGAGAGGCTGATGAAGACCTATGTCGGCTACGGCCTCGTCCTCGACTTCCAGCGTGAGCTCGGTGGCCGGCTGGATCCGGAGACCCGCGCCCTGGTCGCGGACGTCCTCGCGGACAACGGCTACGCCGACTACGTCGTCAGCGTGCTGGCGCCGGTGCTCGCGGCCGAACCGCAGCTCGGTTCCCGGCTCGCGCTGTGGGGCCGCCGCGTCGTCGGGGAGGCGCTCGGGATCGCGCAGAACGCGCTCGTCAAGCATCCCAGCCTCGGTGGCCTGCTCTCAGGCGGACCGGACGACGCGGTGGAGGCGACCAAGGTCCTCAACCGCCTCGCCGGTGGCCACGCCCGCAGGATGGACCGCCTCGGCCTCACGGCCTGACGAACCGCCCGGACGGGCGCAGCCCGCGCTGCTCGTCCAGCACGGTGTCGCGTCAGAGGGCGCCGAAGCCCACCCGCCGCTGCTCCTCCGGGCCCATCTCGACGAAGCCGAGCGACTCGACGGGCACGAGGACGTGCCGTCCGCGCTGGTCCGCGAGCGTGAGCACGCCACCCTTCGCGAGCGCCGTGGCGACGAGCGCGCCCACCTCGTCCGCGGTCTGTGCGGACTCGAGAGTGATCTCTCGTGCCACGTTCTTCACGCCGATCGTGATCTCCACCGTGTCTCCTGCCTGTGCTGTGGTGACGTTCCGGGGGATGACGTCCCGGGCGCGGCCAATCGTAGGTGCGATCATCCTGTTCGTGCTCAAGCGATCACCTGCTGTGCCAATGACGGCGACGTTGGTCGCTGCCGGGGTGCTCGCGGCCTGGGTCACGATCTCGCCGTTCATCGACCTGTCCGCCGGTCCGGCCCGTCTGGCCGGCGTCGGCGTGGTGGCCGGTGCTCCCGGCGGCGCGGATCCGGCCGGACCCGGTACCCCGGCACCCACGCCGTCGCCCACCCGGCTACCTGCGCCCGAGGCCTCCACGTGGCGTGAGGTCGCCGACCCGAGCGGACTGGCGGACGCCGCGGCGGGAGTCCTTCCCGGCGTCGTGCCGCCGTCGCTCGGCCGGGACTTCGTCGTGGCTGCGGGGAACGAGCCCGCACCCGGGGCGGGGACGGTACGCACCGTGCGGGTGGAGGCGGAGGTGGGGCTGCCGATCGACGTCGCGGTGTTTGCTCGTTTCGTCATGGACACACTCAACGACCCGCGCGGCTGGGGCGCGGACGGGAGCGTGACGTTCGCCCGGACGGACGGTGAGGCCGAGATCCGGGTTCTCCTCGCCTCACCGGCGTCGATCGACGCCATGTGCGCACCTCTGCTGACCAACGGGAAGTGGTCGTGCGGGCGTTACGGGCACGCTGCGCTGAATGCCGTGCGCTGGGTCGAGGGCGCGCCCGCCTTCATCGAGGCCGGCGGCGACCTCACGACCTATCGGCACTACCTCGTGAACCACGAGGTCGGGCACCTGCTCGGCGCGCAGCACACCGGTTGCCCGGCGCCCGGCGCACTCGCCCCGATCATGCAGCAGCAGTCTCTCGGCCTGAACGGCTGCGTCCCGAGCGGCTGGCCCAACCCGTAGGTTGTGTCGCCGGTCGAGACGCGTCGAGGTTCCCCCGCATGGCGGGTGTCGATCGATGTCCGAGGTGCCTGGTGTGATGTGCGCATGACCCCGTCCCTGCGACTCGTCGCCGCCCGGGCCCCGAGAGAGCTCCCGCGGCCCGACCCCGTGCAGCAGCGTGTCGTCGCGCACGCCGAGGGCGCGGGCCACCTGCTCGTGGTGGGGGCGCCGGGGTCCGGCAAGACGAGCACGGCCATGGCCGTCCTCGAGAAGCGCATCGCGACCGCTCCCACGGGCGCCGACGTGCTGATGCTCGTCCCGAGCCGGCGCGCCGCCGCCAGGGTGCGAGACGAGGTCACGGCTCGGCTGAGCCGTACGGTCTCGCAGGTCCATGTCCGCACTCCGGCCTCACTCGCGTTCTCGATCCTGCGGACCCGCGCCTCCCTGCTGGGCGAACCGGCGCCCACCCTGATCACCGGGCCGGAGCAGGACGCGATCCTCGTCGAGCTGCTCGCCGGCCACCGTGTCGGGGACGGGGCCGTCCCTCGCTGGCCCGAGCGCGTTCCCGAGTCGGCGCTGGGTCTGCGGGCGTTTCGGGACGAGCTCCGGGACCTGCTCATGCGCTCAGCCGAGGCGGGCCTCGGTCCCGCCGGCCTGGCCTCCCTCGGCCGCCGGCGCGGACGTGACGAGTGGGTGGCGGCGGCGAGCGTGCTCCGGGAGTACGAGCAGGTCTTGCAGCTCGGCCAGCTCACCCCGGACCGGGGGGAAAGGTACGACGCCGCGGTGATCGTCGACGAGGCGGTCGCTGCCCTGCGGACCTGGTCGCGCGCCTTGCCGGGCAGTGCGCCACCGCGGTTCCACACGGTCGTGGTCGACGACTACCAGGAGTCGACCCTGGCGACGGCGCGGCTCCTGCGGACGTTCGCGGACGACGGCGCGCAGCTCTTCCTGTTCGGCGACGCCGACGCCGCCGTCCACGGCTTCCGCGGGGGGACGGCCGCCCTCGTGGACGCCGCGACAGCCGGCCGGGGGCAGCCCGGGGGGTTCTCCGCCACTCGGTTGGTGCTGCCCACCGTCTGGCGTCAGATGCCCGGGGTTCGCGCCGCGACGGTCGCCGTCACCCGGTGTCTCGCGGCGACCGGGGGCATCACGCATCGCGCGGCGCCCGGCGCCGCGGACTCCGGCGCCG
>JAHECE010000207.1:1696-4409 GCA_024641895.1 Actinomycetales bacterium | reverse complement strand
GAGCGCTGCGATGCGGTCGAGGTCGGCCGTGAGGTCGGCCAGGGTGCCGGTGGGCCCGTAGTTGCGGGGAAAGACCTGGTAGATCACCAGCGAGCGGATGTCGGCCGGGGTGTCATGAGCCATGCGAGGCTCCTCTCGTCGGGAGGAATCGGAGGGTTCGGCGGTTCGCCACGTCAGGCCCTCCGTACGAGCCAGGCGGTGGCGTCGGGCGGCAGGGCCTCGCCCTCGAGGGGGACGCTGGAGAGGAGCACGGTGTACTCGGGGTCGAGCTCGATCGCTGAGCCCGAGATGTTGACGACGCACCGGGCGCCGCCGCCGCGGTCGAAGTCCAGGACGCCGTCCGGAGCCTCGCGCCAGGCGATCTCGTCGGCACGCAGTTCGCCGACGTCGTGCCGGAGACGCAACGCGTTCCGGTAGAGCGCGAGCATCGAGTCGGGGTCGGCCGACTCGGCCTCCACCGTCAGCTCCGCCCACTCGACAGGCTGCGGCAGCCACGGCCGCGCGCCGCCGGGCGAGAAGCCGAACGGAGTCTGTGCGCCGCTCCAGGGCAGCGGCACCCGGCACCCGTCGCGGCCACGCACCGCGCCGCCGGACCGCTTGAACACGGGGTCCTGCAGGACGATCGCCGGCAGATCGTCGACCTGCGGCAGTCCGAGCTCCTCGCCCTGGTAGATGTAGGCGCCGCCGGGCAGGGCCAGCATCAGCATCGCTGCCGCGCGGGCGCGCCGGGTGCCGAGCGCGCGGTCGGAGGTCTCTCCCTCGCCGTCGGCGAAGTGCGCCGACGAGGTCGTCCGCCTGCCGTACCGCGTCACGGGACGGACCTCGTCGTGGCTGGTCAGCACCCACGTTGCCGGCGCGCCGACCGGCGCAAGAGCCGCGAGCGTCTCCTCGACGACGTCGCGCAGCACGCCCGCGTCCCACGCCGACTTCATGTACTGGAAGTTGAACGCGCTGTGCAGCTCGTCCGAGCGCAGGTAATGGCTCAGCCGCTCCGCGCTGCTGACCACCGCTTCGGCCACGAAGACCCGGTCGCCCTCGTAGGCGTCACCCAGGGCCCGCCACCGGCGAAAGATCGAGTGGACGTCGTCGACGTCCCAGTGCGGGTTACCGATCCACTCCAACGTGAGGAACCGCAGGTCGCCGCCGTAGTCGGCGTCCGGAAGGCCCGCGGCCTTGGCCAGCGCGGGCGCGGCGTCGACACGGAGTCCGTCGACGCCTCGGTCGAGCCAGAACCGGATGATGTCGTCGAACGCCGCAAGCACGGCCTCGTTCGCCCAGTTCAGGTCCGGCTGCTCGGAGGCGAAGGAGTGCTGGTACCACTGCCCGGGCCGGCCGTCGCCCTCGACGACGCGGGTCCAGCCATGCCCCCCGAAACAGCTGATCCAGTTGTTCGGCGGCACCTCACCGGACTCCCCGCGACCGTCGCGGAAGAGGTAGCGGCCCCGCTCGGGCGAACCCGGCCCCGCCGCCAGAGCCGCCTGGAACCAGGGGTGCTGGTCCGACGTGTGGTTCGGAACGATGTCGATGATGACCTTGAGCCCGAGCTGGTGGGCCTCCCGCACCACGGCGTCGGCGTCGTCCAAGGTGCCGAACATCGGGTGGATCCCGCAGAAGTCACTGACGTCGTACCCGCCGTCCGCCATCGGCGACGGGTACCAGGGTGCGATCCAGATCCCGTCCACACCCAGCTCGGCGAGGTAGGGCAGCCGCTGGCGCAAGCCCTCGAGGTCGCCGTCGCCATCGCCGTCGGAGTCCGCGAAGCTGCGCGGATAGACCTCGTACATGACGGCGTCGCGCCACCACGGTCGAACCTGGTCGGTCTCCTCCGTACCCGTCGGCTCCGCCTGCGCAAGCCCCGCTGCGCTGCCTGCCTGGCTGGCTGGCGGCTTCCCAAGGTCTGGAACCGGCGATGTCACAGGTACTCCCTTCGATGGCCCGGTACGCCCGGGTGTTCGCATTCGAACTGGTCAACTTGGTTCAACGCAGTCCGTGCGGACTGCGCGTGGGTAACGATCAGGTCACGACGGGCGGGCTTCGGGCGCCGCAGCCATGGACGGCCCGCCCACTGCGCCGGCCCGGGCCAGGACCACACCGGACGCCGCGGCGAGGCCCGACTCCTGGCGCCTGGCGTCAAGGAGAACCTGCACAGCGAGACGCATCAGATCGGTCACACCGACCCCGATCGAGGCCGGCGCCGGCGCCGGCTGAAGGCGCGGGAGACTCTCACCCGCGTAATGACGCGCGACGACCGAGACGTCAGCCGGGATCCGAAGACCGCCGGCCGCCGCCGCCGCGTACGCCGTCTGGACAGCCACCGGGTCGAGGCACACCACGGCCGTGGGGCGTAGCGGGCACGACCGATCGAACATGTCGGCGGAGAGCCCCTCGCCAGCCGGATCGACGAGCACGAGGTCCGCTGCCGCTGCCAGGCCACCGGCCCGCATGGCGGAGGAGATCCCCGCACGCCACCGCTCCGACACGCGGTGACCCAAGGGACCGACGACCACGGCGATCCGCCGGTGGCCGAGACTCAGCAGGGCCTCCGCAGCCTCGCGCGCGGCGCCCTCCTCGTCGGCTCGGATCTCGACACACGGCGATGCCGGTCGATCGGGTAGACCCGGTTCGCAGCTCACGAAGGCGGTCGGGACCCCGTGGCTCAACGGTGCGACCGGCCCGTCGACGGCGCTGAAGCACACGATCACGTCAGCGCCAC
>JAHECE010000207.1:0-1686 GCA_024641895.1 Actinomycetales bacterium | reverse complement strand
CGGTCCTGGCCGAGCGTCGCGACCAGCACCTGCCCGTGCCCCAGCCGCCACGTCTCCATCTGTGCGGCCTCGATCGCCTCCAGGCCTGCGCTGGCACGATCACCGACGTCGAGCACCAGGCCGATCAGGAGTGCGTCGCTTCGAGGGGCGCGTGAGATGTAGCCGAGCGCCTCAGCGGCGACCCGGACGCGGGCGCAGGTCGCGGCGGAGATGCGGCCACGCCCCTTTCCCGAGAGGACGAGCGAGGCGGTCGACGTCGACACGCCGGCGCGTTCTGCCACGTCCCGGAGCCGAACGGCCACTATCGCACCTCCTCTCGCTATACCGGTCTAGGTAGGGGTTCCTTTACCGGTACAGATACGATACCCACGCTCGGCCCGGAAGGTCAAGGGCTCGTTCCCGGGCCGGCGCGGTAGTGTCAGGAAGCGCTCGACGAGCAGCCTCGACAGCCCGCAACGAGAGGAGGCTCACCGTGCCCACGCTCCGCGACGTCGCCGCCGACGCCGGCGTCACCAAGATGACCGTCTCGAACGTCCTGAACGGGCGCCGCGACCAGGTCTCCGAAGCGACCTATGAACGGGTCATGAGGGCGGTCGAGCGCCTCGGCTACGTCAGGAACGCCACGGCAAGGTCCCTGTCGGCCAACCGTTCTGGCATTCTCGCGCTGGTCTACAAGGCCCCTCCGCCAGGGGCGGACCCGCTGGGAAACCCCCACGACTCGATCTTCCTCGGCGAGGTCGAGCGCTGCGTGAGCGCCTCGGGCCGCCACCTCATGGTCCGCTCGGCAGAGAGCCCGATCGCGGCCGTCGACAGCCTCCGGTCCTGGAACGTCGACGCGGCGATCTTCCTCAACACCGTGGCGGAGGACCTGGAGACGGTCCGTGCACGGCACAACGTGCCACTCGTCTTCGTCGACAACTACAGCGGCTCACCGCTCATCAGCAACGTCGGGGTCGACGACTTCCGGGGTGGCTACCTCGCCGCCGAGCACCTGGCGGACCACGGCCACGCGCAGATCGCCTGGGTCGGACCGGAACGCGTGCTCAACGAGGTCATGGATCAGCGGTTTCAGGGCTTCACCCAGGCCCTGGCAGAGCGCGGCATCGCGCACGGCCCGAGCGGCGCGATCGACTGCGAGCTCTCCTTCGACGCCGCGGTGACGGTCGGTGAAGCCCTGGCCGATTCCCCCCGACCCTTCACGGCGATCTTCGCGCCCGCCGACATCATCGCCATCGGACTGATGAAGGGTCTGAACCACAAGGGCATTCACGTCCCGTCCCAGATGTCGATCGTCGGCTTCGACGACCTTCCCGTCAGCCACCAGGTATCGCCAGAGCTGACGACGATCAGGCAGGACGTCCGGGCCAAGGCAGATGCCGCCGTCGACATCGCACTGAGGCTCCTGGCGGCCGGGCCCGACGCGGCACCCGAGCACCTCACGCTCGACGTCGCCCTGGTCCCCCGGGAGAGCGTCGCAGCACCCGCGAGGTGACCCGAGCCGGCCCCGCACGGCTCAGGGCTCGGAGCCGTCCGGCTGAGCCAGCCGCTCGATCATCTCGGCGAGCCCCTGACGCGTGACCCGCTCGGCGTCGCGCACCCGCTCGTGCATGGCGCGTGCCATGTCGAGCCGCTCGACGGCCCGCCGCTCGGCCGCGACGCACGCCTCGACTCCGTCCTCACGCTCAC
>JAHECE010000206.1 GCA_024641895.1 Actinomycetales bacterium | reverse complement strand
ACATGCCGGCGACGACGGCGCTCGAGGACGCCGCGCTGTGGCGCGCCCTCGAGCTCGCCCGGCTCGGCCCTGTCGCGGGCCCCAACCCGAGGGTCGGCTGCGTCCTGCTCGACGCCGGCGCCGCCGTCATCGCCGAGGGCTGGCACCGCGGCGCGGGAACCCTGCACGCCGAGGCCGCTGCGCTCGAGGCGGTGCCCGACGGGCGCCGGGCCGCCCTGCGAGGCGCGACCGCCGTCGTCTCCCTCGAACCGTGCCGGCACACGGGTCGGACGCCGCCGTGCGCGCTCGCGCTCCAGGAGGCCGGCGTCGCCCGGGTCGTCTACGGAGTCGAGGACCCGAACCCGGCCGCTCAGGGCGGCGCCGCGTGGCTCGTGGCGAACGGTGTCGATGCCGTCCGGGCAGACGGACCTGCGGCGCAGGCGGCACGGGAGCTGCTCGAGCCCTGGCTCGCGGCCGTGGCCCGGGGACGGCCCTGGATCATCGGGAAGACCGCCTGTTCCGTGGACGGCCGGGTGACCGCTGCGGACGGGACCAGTCGCTGGATCACCGGCCGGGTGTCGCGAGAGCACGCCCATCGCGTGCGCGCCACGGTCGACGCCGTGGTCGTCGGGACGGGCACCGTCCTGGCCGACGACCCCGCGCTCACGGCCCGCCTGCCCGACGGCTCGCCGGCCGACCACCAGCCGTGGCGGGTCGTCATCGGTCACCGCGCGGTACCGGAGCGCTCCCGCCTGCACGGCCCCGGGGGCACCCTCGTGCATCTGCGGACGCGAGACCTGGCCGCCGCCCTTGCGGACCTCGCCGGGCGCGAGGTCCGCACGGTCCTGCTCGAGGGCGGGCCCACCCTGCTCACGGCGGCCTTGGCGGCGGGGCTCGTCGACGAGCTGCACGTCTACCTGGCGCCGCTGATCCTGGGCGCGGGCCGTTCGTCCGTCGGCGACCTGGGCGTCCCGACCCTTGGGGCCGCCCAGCGATGGTCCATCCGAAGCGTCGAGCAGCTGGGGGACGACGCTCACGTCGTCCTGCGCCCGGCCCCGACCTCTGCAGGAGGCTCCTGATGTTCACCGGTCTTGTCCGCGGCGTCGGCGAGGTGCTTGCGGTCACCGCGGTCGAGGGGGCCGCGCGCCTTGCGCTGACCGCCGACGCTGTCCGCGACGCGCTCCTGCCCGGCGCCTCGATCGCCGTCGACGGCGTCTGCCTCACGGTGGCCGAGCCGACGGCGGACGGCTTCGTCGCCGACGTGATGCCCGAGACCCTCGAGCGCACGACGCTCGGCGGCTATGGGCCGGGGCGGCGGGTCAACCTCGAGCCGGCGTTGCGGGCAGACGACCGCCTCGGCGGGCACGTCGTCCAAGGACACGTGGACGGCGTGGGGCGTGTCCGCTCCCGCGTACACGGCGCGCGCTGGGACGACGTCGAGATCGCGCTCGACCCGCCGCTGGCGCGCTACGTCGCAGAGAAGGGCTCCATCTGCGTCAACGGTGTCTCCCTCACGGTGACGCACGTGAGCGACGACGCGTTCGGGGTCTCCCTCATCCCGACCACGCTCGCCGAGACGACGCTCGGCGAGCTCGAGACCGGCAGCCCGGTCAACATCGAGGTCGACGTGATCGCCAAGTACGTGGAGCGACTGCTCGGGGGCAGACCTGCTGGAGGTGGCACGAGTGCCTGAGGTGCATGCGGACTCGATCGAGGCGGCGCTGGCGGCGCTTCGGGAGGGCCGACCCGTGGTGGCGGTGGACTCGGCGGACCGGGAGAACGAGGCGGACGTCATCCTCGCCGCGGCCACGGCCACGACCGACTGGGTCGCCTGGACGATCCGGCACTCCTCGGGCTACCTGTGCGCCCCGATGCCGGCCGCCCGGGCGGACGCGCTCGACCTGCCGCTGATGGTGCCCCACAGTCAGGACCCGCGCCGCACCGCGTACACGGTCACCGTCGACGCCTCGCACGGCGTCACGACCGGGATCTCGGCTGCCGATCGCGCCCACACGCTGCGCGTGCTGGCCGACCTGGCGGCGGGCCCAGAGAGCCTCATCCGTCCCGGCCACGTGCTCCCGCTGCGGGCGGTGCCGGGCGGCGTGCTGCACCGCGCCGGGCACACCGAGGCCGCCGTCGACCTCTGCCGCCTCGCAGGGGTGGGTGAGGTCGCCGGCATCGCGGAGCTGGTCAACGACGACGGCACGATGATGCGCTTCGACGACGCCGCAGCCCTGGCGCACGAGTACGGCGTCGTGATGGTGACGATCGCCGACCTCATCGCGTACCGGCGCGCCCACGGTGACACCCCTGCCAGGGCGACGGCGCCGGTCGGGGCCCGCGTCGAGCACGTCGCGGAGGCGGACCTGCCGACCAGGTACGGCACCTTCCGCGTGCACGGCTACCGGGACCTGCGCACCGGTGCCGAGCACGCCGCCCTCGTCTCGATCCCGAACCCGGGTGCCGGGGTGGCGCCGGCGGATGGCGACGCGCCGGTCGTCCGGGTGCACTCGGAATGCCTCACCGGCGATGCGTTCGGCTCCCTTCGCTGCGACTGCGGATCTCAGCTCGACGCCGCCATCGAGCTGGCCGCGACGGAGGGCGGCGCCGTCGTCTACCTCCGAGGGCACGAAGGGCGCGGCATCGGTCTGCTGCCGAAGCTGCGTGCCTATGCCCTGCAGGACGAGGGCCGGGACACCGTGCAGGCCAACCTGGACCTGGGCTGGCCCGCGGACCGGCGCGAGTACTCGGCCGCGGCGGCCATCCTCGCCGACCTCGGGCTCACCCGGATCCGCCTCGTGACCAACAACCCGGCGAAGGTGGCCGGCCTGGTCTCGAGCGGCATCGAGGTCACGCAGATGCTAGGCCTGCCGGTCGGGCACAACGCGCACAGCCACCACTACCTGGTCACCAAGAAGGCCGTCATGGGTCACCTGCTCGACTGGGTGACCGCCGAGGAGGAGAGCACGTCGTGAGCGGAGCCGGTGCCCCGAGCATCACCGTCGACGGGAGCGGGCTGCGCGTCGCCGTCATTGCCGCCAGCTGGCACGAGACCGTCATGGACGGCCTCGTCGGAGGCGCCACCCGGGCCTTGGCGGCGGCAGGCGTCCGCAACGTCGTGCTGGTGCGAGTGCCAGGCTCGTTCGAGCTGCCGGTGGCCGCCGCCCGGGCCTCCGACGGCGCGTTTGATGCCATCGTGGCTCTCGGTGTCGTCATCCGCGGCGGGACGCCGCACTTCGACTACGTCTGCCAGGCCGCGACGACCGGCCTCAGCCAGGTCGCGCTGCGAAGCGGGGTGCCGGTCGGCTTCGGGCTGCTCACGTGCGACAACGAGGAGCAGGCGCTCGACCGCGCGGGGCTGGAGGGCTCGCGCGAGGACAAGGGCGCCGAGGCCGCCCAGGCGGCGATCGCGACCGTCCGGGCTCTGCGAGACCTGGGCTGACGCTGCGCGAGGCCGGCGCGCTCGGCCTCGACCGCCGTGATCGCGGGCGCAGTCGGTAAGGTGCTCGCCGTGAAGTCCTTCGACGATCTCTTCGCCCAGCTCGAGGTCACGGCCGAGACACGGCCGGCGGGATCGGGCACCGTTCGCGCCTTGGACGCCGGAGTCCACGCGATCGGCAAGAAGATCGTCGAGGAGGCCGCTGAGGTCTGGATGGCCGCTGAGTACCAGAGCGCCGACGAGACCGCCGAGGAGATCTCCCAGCTCCTCTACCACCTGCAGGTTCTCATGCTCGCCCGGGGGCTCACCCCGGCCGACGTGTACCGCTACCTCTGAGGCCGCGGGTTCTCGACCCGGCCGACACCACCAGCCTGACCCCACGACCAGACCTGAGGCACCGTTGCTGCGCATCGCCGTCCCGAACAAGGGATCCCTGTCCGAGCCCTCCAGCGAGATGCTCCGTGAGGCCGGCTACCGCCAGCGCCGCGACGGGCGCGAGCTCGTCCTCGCCGACCCGGCCAACGACGTCGAGTTCTTCTTCCTGCGCCCCCGCGACATCGCGGTCTACGTGGGTTCCGGCACCGTCGATGCCGGGATCACCGGCAGGGACCTCCTGCTCGACTCAGGTGCCCGCGCGGTCGAGCACCTCACCCTCGGCTTCGCCGCCTCCACGTTCCGGTTCGCCGCGCCGCCGGCGCAGGTGAGCACGATCGAGGCGATCCAGGGCCGCCGGGTGGCGACGTCCTACCCGGTGCTCGTCCGGGCGCACCTCGCCGGCCTGGGCATCGACGCGGCCGTGGTCCGGCTCGACGGCGCTGTCGAGTCGGCCATCCAGCTCGGCGTCGCCGACGTCGTGGCCGACGTCGTGGAGACCGGCTCGACGCTCAAGGCCGCCGGCCTCGAGGTGTTCGGCGAGCCCATCCTGCGCTCGGAGGCCGTCCTCGTCCGGCCGAGCGACCGGCCCGTCCCGGCGGGGCTGGAGGTGCTCGACCGTCGCC
>JAHECE010000205.1 GCA_024641895.1 Actinomycetales bacterium | reverse complement strand
GCGGCGGGTCGAGCTCGATCACGCGGTAGCCCAGCGTCCGGATGATCCGCCACCCGCCCGCGTACGTCCCGAGGGAGATCGCGGTGGCGGCGGCGAGCTTGACCCAGAGCGGGATCGAGGTTCCTTCGTGCAGGCCTGCGGCCACCAGGACGAGGACGATGACCCCCATCGTCTTCTGCGCGTCCTGCAGCCCGTGCCCGAGCGCCGCGGCGGACGCGGACACGACCTGCGCCATGCGGAACCGGCGGAACAGTGGCCCGGGTCGGGCCCGTCTCGCCGCCCAGAGCAGCCCGATCATCAGCGCGTAGGCGACGCCAAAGGCGGCCGCCGGGGCCACGACCATCGGGATCGCGACCCTGTCGAGCAAGACCTGCCAGTGCACCTGGGCCGCGGACACCACACCGGCTCCGGTCAGCGCCCCGATGAGTGCGTGGGACGACGACGTCGGCAGTGCCCGCCACCAGGTCAGGAGGTTCCAGCCGATCGCCCCGCAGAGCGCCGCGAGGACGATCACCACGCCGTCGACGCCGTCAGGAGTGGTGACGATGCCGCTGCCGATCGTCTCGGCGACCCCGGTGCCCAGCATGGCCCCGAGCAGGTTCATCACCGCGGCCAGCAGCACCGCCGCGCGTGGGGTGAGGGCCCTGGTCGACACAGACGTCGCGATCGCGTTGGCGGCGTCGTGGAAGCCGTTCGTGTAGTCGAAGACCAGGGCGATCCCGATCACCACGACCGCAAGGACGCCGACGTCCACGGCGTCAGGACTCCTTGAGCGCGATCGTCTCGACCGCGCCCGCGACACGCTCGAACGCGTCCGCCGCCCGTTCGAGCGTGTCCACGATCTCCCTGAGCTTCATGAGCTGGATCGGGTCGGTGGCGCCGGAGTAGAGCTCGGCGAGCAGGGCCCGATAGGTGCGGTCGGCCTCGTTCTCCAGCCGGTTGATCTCCACCCAGTACTCGGCCAGGCCCGCCGGCCTGCGCAGCCCGGGCATCGCCTGGGCGGTGAGCTCGGCCGCCCGCTGCAGGACGCTCATCTGGTCGAGCACCCCGGACGGCAGGCGGTCGACGTGGTACAGGACGATCCGGTCGCCGGCCTCCTCCATCGCGTCGACGCAGTCGTCCAGGGATGACGCGAGTCGGTAGATGTCGTCCCGGTCTATCGGGGTCACGAACGTCTGGTTGAGGTCCCTGATGATCGCGTGGGTGATCTCGTCCGCAGCCTGCTCGACCTCGCGGAGGCCCTCGGCGAGCCCGGTCCGGGCCGCCGGGTCTGTCCCGAGCAGCTGGGCGAGCTGGTCAGCGGCCCGCACGAGCTCCTGCGCGAGTGCCGTGAGCAGCTCGTAGAACGGGGAGCCCCGGGGCGTCAGCCGTAGTCGCACGGGTTTCCCCCTCAGTGACGGGCCGGCACGCAGAGCTCTCGGGGCATGTTGACGCCGGGCCGCGGAGCGCCTGTCGGCGCGAAGGCCGCTCGTAGCGGCATGTGATGGAGCCCGGGGCTGCCGCGACCCGGCGTCGCGCGCCACTGTACCCGGCCACGGGGGTGCAGATCGGGCCGCCGGTCCGGGCCTTGCTGCGCGCTCCGCGCCGCGATGAGCGGGCGAGGGCGCGGCAGCGGGTTCGACAAGGGAAGGAAGCCCCGATCACGGGGGTCGTCCGGCTGACCATGGGCAGCGGTCATGAGCCGACCCGGGGCCCGGGCCGGCTCAGGAGTCGTGGGCGACCGAGAGCTCGGCGGTGGCCACCACGGCCTCGACGCCGGTCTCGCCGGCCGAGTCGGCGGCCATGAGCGCTGCGCGACGCCGCTCGACGGGTGGCTCGAAGCGGTAGCCGACGTTGCGCACCGTGCCGATGAGCGACTCGTTCTCGGGGCCGAGCTTGGCGCGCAGGCGCCTGACGTGCACGTCGACCGTTCGGGTGCCGCCGTAGTAGTCGTAGCCCCACACCTCTTGGAGCAGCTGAGCACGCGTGAAGACCCGGCCGGGATACTGGACCAGGTACTTGAGGAGCTCGAACTCCTTGTAGGTCAGGTCCAGCGCCCGTCCCTTGAGGCGGACGCTGTAGGCGCTCGCATCGATCGTCAGGTCGCCGGCCTGGATCTCGTCGGGGGCGTCGTCGAACGCGGCCTGGCGCCCGCGCTCGGCGATGAGCCGGAGCCTGGCCTCGACCTCCGCCGGACCGGCGGTCTCGAGGATCACGTCGTCGATGCCCCACTCCACGGTGACGGCCGACAGCCCGCCCTCGGTAAGGATGAGCAGCACCGGCACCTCGAGCCCCGTTGCGCGCACGAGGCGGCACGTCGTGCGCGCCGTGACGAGGTCGCGCCGGCCGTCGACGACCACGAGGTCCACGTCGCCGGCGTCCACGAGAGCGCTCGGCTCGACCGGCGCGACGCGCACCCGGTGGGCGAGCAGCCCGAGCCCCGGGAGCGCCTCCGCGTAGCCCCCGGGGGCGGCGGTGAGGAGCAGCAAAGACGCCATGCGTTCTCCTCGGGTCGGGGACGAGACCTGCGTGCGGCCGGCTCGCTAGGCCAGACGCTATCGCCCTTGTCTCGGGCAGCACATTATTGCCGGGCGGGTCTGGAAGAATCGGGCAATGCCCAGCGCAGCAGGAGTCATCGCTCACCGGTGGTCCCGCTCCGCCCTTCTGGGTGCGACCAGCCGTAACCTGCTCGCCGCAGGCATCGGGGCGGTGCTGATGGCATCGTCCTTCGTCGGCCCCGCTGCCATCGTCCCGGTGCTCGTCGTCGTGACGACGGCCCTGGCCCTGGGCTGGCCCCGGCTCGTCGGTCTCCCGAGCCAATGGGGGTCGGCGTCGGTGATCGGGCTCAGCGGCCTCATCGGCATCGGCGCCGTGCTGGCCACGGGCAGGCTCGTGCCGCTCAGCGCCGTCGTGGGTTTTGCCGTCGTCGCGGCGTTCGTGCATGAGATGGTCCGGCGGGACGGCCGCCCCCGCCTCGTGGAGTCGGTGACAGGCACCGTCACCGGCGCGGTCGCCGCCTCCTCGACCGCGGGTTGGGTGGCGGTGAGCGGAGTCGGGCCGCCCGCCGTCCTGGTCACGGCGGCCGGGGCCGCCCTCACGATCGCCGCCCTCGCCGCGCTCCTGCCGCTCTCGCGCACGTACACCGGCGTGATCGCCGTCGTCGGAGGCCTGGCGGCCGGACTGGTCACGGCACAGCTGTTGCCGGGCCTCGGCCTCGGCACCGGCGGCGCGGTCGGCCTCGGCGCCGGGCTCCTCACCGCCTTCGTCCGGGTGCTCTTCGATCACTACCCGGCCAGCGGGCGGCCCAGTGCCTCGTCGGCGATCGCCGCGCTGCCGGTCTGCGCACTCGGGGTGCCCTGCTACGCGGTCGCCCTGCTCCTTGCCTGACCTGCGCGACTGCCCGGTCGCGGGTCTTCAGTAGACGAGCGCCTGCGCCCCCGGGGCCAGCACCTCTTCGACGAACGTGGGCGCTCCCGCGATCCGGATGCCCTCGAGCACCTGCCCCGTCGTGATCTCCCGCCGCGCCGCGCACTGGGTGCAGAGCGTGACCGTGCCCTCGGCGAGGACCGCGGCGAGGAGGTCGGTCAGCGGGGCAGCGTGCGGCAGGGCCAGCTCGTCGGCCCGGCCCGGCAGCGCGAACCAGCTCGCCTCACCCGTCAGCCAGAGGCTGACGGCGGCTCCCGCGGCCACGCCTGCGGCCGCCACGGTGACGGCCTGGTTGGCCGCCTCGGGCCGCTCGGCGCCGCAGGTCAGCTTGATGACGAGGCGACGGCCGCTCCGTGCGGCGGAGGTGTCGGCCGGCGGGGGAGGCGGGGTGCTCTCGGCGGGGCTCACGACCGGCAGGCTACCCGGGCCGGGCGGTCGGCGAGCAGGTAGCATCGCGATCACGTCCGGGGGCCTGGGCGGCACGATCGCAGGCCCTCCTCGCGCCGACATCGGGCGGCCCGCGTCGCGGGCCGCCGGCAACGTCGTCTACCGCCCGCCCGTCGGGCGCCGGCCCGGTCGCCGGCCGGAGGGAGTGCCTGATGGCCTTCACGATTCCTGAGGACCTCGCTCCCGAGGTCTACCCGCTCGCCTGGCTGCTGGGCACCTGGCGCGGGCCCGGTTTCCTCGCCTACCCGGACATCTCCGAGCGGCCGTTCGTCCAGGAGGTCACCTTCGGGCACGACGGCGGCCCGTACCTGACCTACACGAGCACGATCTGGCTCCTCGAGGCGGAGCCCGACCCTTCCGCCGGGGGCTCCGGCGGGGACGACGCGCCGTCGAGCACCGAGGTCCGCTACGCCCAGGGCCCGGTGTGGGCCGCCGAGTCGGGCTACTGGCGCCCGGCCGGCGGGCCGGCGCGCGCTGCGGGTGCGGAGCCGGCCGAGGGTGAGACCGCCACCGACGTCGAGGTGCTGATCGCCGAGCCGTCGGGTCACGTCAGCGTGTACCTCGGCACGGTGACGGG
>JAHECE010000025.1 GCA_024641895.1 Actinomycetales bacterium | reverse complement strand
CTCCGGTTGTGGTTTCCCCCCCGGTCACGTCCTTCTGGTACGTGGCACGCTCGCGCAGCCTTGGAGCCGTGTCAAGGCTCCGACACGGACAAGGAATCGGGCACGGAGCCACCGGGTCGGCATCTGTGGGACAGGGCGCGCCGGTTGTCGCAGGTTAGGAGGTGTGCGGCCGGCGCAACGCCGCCGGCTGGCATCGTGCCCGGACGACTTCCGGATCTTGCCCGAGCCAGTCCTCTACACACTCCGGTCGCAGGCCTGAGCCCAGGAGGAAGTCGACCGCCGTGCAGCGCAGGGTCCGCAGCGGAACGGTCGGGACGTCCGCAGCGCGGCAAAGCGCGGCAAAGCGGTCTGAGTACCAGGCTGGTCGCAACGGGAAGCCTGTCTCGTCGACGACGATGAGGCCGCTCTCGAGGTAAGCGCCCCCAGCATCGCGGCACTCGGCGGCCTCGCGGTGGTGCAGCCGCCGAAGCGCCGGAAGGATGCCCGGGACCATGCCGATCTGGATGGCGCGGCGTTCCCGGCCCGGGGTAGGGCCGGCGATCGCATCGGACGTGGGAGTGACGGCGACGCGACTCTGCTCGATCCGTAGCCGCCCTTCGGCCAGGTCGACGTCCCGCCAGCGGAGGCCGAGCACCTCCGATCGACGAAGGCCCGCGAGAGATAGCAGCCATGCGGCACCGAGCCGGTCCAGCACGGCACGTTCCTGAAAGAGTCGGACGTGCTCGGGTGACCACAAGAGGACGTTTCGTTTGATCTGCTGCGGCCGCTCCACCGTGCGCGCGACGTTCGCGAGGACCGTCCCCTCGCGCTGTGCCAGGTCGAGGGCCTGGGACAACGCCCCCAGCGTCGCCGCTACCGAGCGCGGGGACAGGCCCTGACCGCGCCGGCCTCCTCGGCTGGACATCCAGGTGACGAGCGTATGCATGTCGGAGGTTGTGAGGGTCGAGACGAGCCGGTCGCCAAGCCGATTGCGCACGGGCACCAGGACGTCGCGGTAGCCCTGAAGGGTCACTTCACGCACGTCGGTCCGGCTTGCCAGCCAGCGTTCGGCGAGGGAATCGAGCGTCTCGGCACGACGTCCGCCGGCGTCCGTGGACAGGCTGCCCGGATCGGACTGGGCACGCCGTTCCCCGAGCTGTTGATCCCTGGCTGTGCCCACCCTCCTTTGTATCGCGGGGCGATGCCGTCGCGGGGCAGGACTCGCCTGCTACTTGCGCGCACGTTGTGCGCAACCGCGCCCCGGCTGGACCGTGCTGCGGGCCGTCACGGCTTTCCCGAAGGATGTCGGCGACAGGTACAGGCGGGACGACGAGCGCGTCGTCTGTGTGTCGGTAGCCGGAGTGAGTGCATTGCATTGTGCTTCATTGACCAGCTTGAATGTTTGACGTCTCCTCATTCTGTAGCGTTGGCCCTTGAGGTCGGTCGGACGTCATGAGCGCACCGCACACACCCTGCGCTGCGAGGCGTCGCCGCGCTCGTCGGCACGAGAAGGGACGCACTGCGATGGCAATCGGTACGCGCAGGCTGGTTCAGGACGTGTCCGCACTCGGGCAGGTTCGTCTCTGGCCGAGGCGGGGGCCTCGTCCGGAAGCAGCGATGCCCACGGGTGACGTCGACGCGCCGCCTAGCGCCGGCTCGACCACATCCGAGCCTCGAGGCGGGATCGAGCGCCACAGCCCGGCCCACGCTCGGTCGCACGCCGACGAGGGAGCTCTCGAGGCCAAGCTCGCCCGGCTCGACGAGCCCCACGTCCGGCCCCTCAACGAGCTCGCGGGGGCGATCAACGCCGACCGCGAAGGCGGCGAAGCGGCGCCCCGGTTCGATCCGGACGGTGGCGGGGTCGATGCTCGCGTGCTCCTGCTGTTCGAGAGCCCGGGTGCGAGCAGCCTCGTCGTGGGCGGGTCTGGGATCGTCTCGGCAGACAACGACGACCCGGCCTCTGCAACGTTGTTCGCACTCAGGGAGGAGGCGGGACTCCCGCGCGAGGCGGTCGTGGCCTGGAACGCCGTGCCGTGGCCGTTGCTGTCGGGCGCCGGCAAACCACGTCCCACCGTCGCGGCAGACCTGGCGGAGGCCGAGCCCTGGCTGAACCGGCTCGTCGAGCTCCTGCCACGGCTCAGGCTGGTCGTGACGTTCGGGACGTCTGCTCGCGACGGGTGGCTCCGCCTGCTGACGACCCAGGAACGTGCTCCATTGGTGCCGACGCTCGCCGTTTCGCAGACCAGCCCCAACGCGGTCCGGGTCGGAGACTCCCGAGCCCGGATCCTGCTTGCGTTGCGCCGTGCTGCCGAGGTCTCCCGCTAGGACCGCCCACCCGCCGGCCCTTTCTTGCTGTTGCGGCGCGCCGTCGAGCTCTCCTGTCGGCGGCGCTCGGCGCCCGCCTCCGAAGCGGGGCGCGGACGAGCGCTACCGCGTAGCGTGTTCGCAACTGCGCCCCTCCCAGACAGGAGCACCCGACATGGCTCTACTCGTGCGGGACTACCAGGACGACGACCTCGAGTCTGTCGTCCGCTTGTGGGACGTCACAACGCCGCACGGCTGCGTCTTCGGGCTCGCCGAATGCATCGGAGCCCTGCGCAGCGGCGAGCCGGCCGTCGTAGCCGTGTCGGGCGGCGAGATCGTCGGAGCGGCTCTCGCCATCGTGACCGGAGACCGGGCCTGGATCGCTCGCATCGCCGTCGCGCGAGCCAACCAGGGTGCGGGTGTGCCGGCCGCTCTCCTGCCTGGGCTCGAACGGCTCACCGTGGAGCGGGGCGCCCGGCGCCTGGGCTATGTCGCGCCACCCGAGGGGGAGGCCGTCGACAACCTGGAGGCCGCGGGTTTCACGATGCAGCCGGCCATGGCCTTCTTCGAGAAGGTGGAATCGGTAGGACCCGGCGAGTCCGGGCTGCTCGAGTCGCTCGGCGGACGAGTCTTGCCGTCCGGGCTCTGGGAGCGGATCTCCGGCATGGAGGCCGAGAAGACCCTCATCGAGCGCCGGGTGGTGCTGCCGCTGCAGGAGCCGGAGCTGGCCCAGGCGCATGGCGTGATGCCGCCTCGCGCCATCGTCCTCTTCGGGCCGCCCGGCACAGGCAAGACGACGTTCGCCCGGGGGATCGCTTCCCGGCTGAACTGGCCGTTCGTCGAGATCTTCCCGTCCCGTCTCGCGGCCGACGCGGGCGGCTTGGCAAACGCCCTTCGGGAGGTGTTCGCCCAGATCAGCGAGTTTGAGAGGGTGCTTCTGTTCATGGACGAAGTCGAGGAGATCGCTCCTCGGCGAGAAGGAGTCCCGACGTCCTCCGTGCACGGGGTGACCAACGAGCTGCTCAAGCTGATCCCGGCCTTCCGGGAGCGGGACACCCGCCTCCTGGTGGCTGCGACCAACTCGGTGCGATCCCTGGACTCGGCGTTCCTGCGACCCGGGCGATTCGACTACCTGATCCCGGTCGGCCCGCCGGACGCGACCGCCCGCCGGGCACTCTGGAAGAGGTTCGTCGACGTCTCCGGTCGGACCGATGTCGACCTCGACACCCTCATCGCAGCGACCGAGGGATTCACCCCCGCTGACATCGAGTACGCGGCACGGGTGGCTGCGCAGGCTGCGTTCGAGCGTCAGGCCGTGCACGGCGCCATGCCCGCGTTGCCGGGCGCCGGCACCGATGACTACCTGGCGGCGCAGCGTCAGGTGCGGCCGACCGTCACTCAGGCAATCCGTCAGGAGTTCCTCGAGGACATCGCGGCCTTTGCCCGCACCTAGGTCTGCGCCCAGGACTCCTCCGGAGGAGACACACCCGCCTGTGGCGCACATCCCGGGGATCCCGCGACCGCGCCGCGCACGTGCTCCCGGGTGCCCGGCGTCGGACGTCACGAGCGCTCGGCGGCCACCGCCTCGCGCAGTGCCGGGGCGATCTCGGCCCCGAACGTGTCGAGCCACCGCGGCTGGTACGGGTGGTCCTGGAAGGTCACGAGGTCGAGGCCGAGCGTCTCGGCGCGGACGGCGAGGGCGACGACGTCCTGCGCATCGCGGGCCGCAGGTGTGATGAATGAGCCGAGCCGGAGATCGTGTCCGTAGTCAGGCATGCAGGCCATTCTGCGCGCCGGCAGGATTCCCGGGCCGGCCGATGCCCCTGCCGATGCCGGGGT
The DNA here is from genome assembly GCA_024641895.1 of Actinomycetales bacterium. Taxonomy (GTDB): domain Bacteria; phylum Actinomycetota; class Actinomycetes; order Actinomycetales; family JAHECE01; genus JAHECE01. The sequence continues at coordinate 12,886 of JAHECE010000025.1, read as the reverse complement.
GGACGGCGCGGGGGCGGTGACCCGCCAGGACGTCCTGGCCGACGTCGCGCGCAGCATCACCTGCCTGCGGGACGTGCCTCACCGACCACCGCACCAGGGCCGGCACCGATCGATCGGCGGTCCCGAGATCGGTGCCGATCGGGCCCAGTCTGCCGATCCGGCTGTCCGCCGAGCTCTGCAGGCGGCGGGTGCTACGCCCCTGCCGGGTCGATGTAGGTGTCCCAGAAGTAGTCGGTGCCCCGGGGGAAGGGCGGACGGTCCGTGCCCGCGGACGGGTTGTAGGGCGAGACCTCAGCCCCTGCCGGGATGGCGAACCAGTGCGAGGCGGCAGCCAGTGGGTCCTGCAGCAGCTCTGGCGGCAGCCTCAGGTGCTTGGCCCACAGCCGTGTCCGCAGCTGCCTCACCCAGGCGCCCCCTCCCTCGACGTCGACGATGCCGATCGCCTGCTCGCTGTCGTGGGAGTAGCCGCGCCGGTTGACGTTGGCCGAGCCGACCACCGCGAGCTCGTCGTCGAACACCCAGGTCTTGGAGTGCACGTAGAACCTTGTACCGACACAGACGGACACCTTCGAGGGTGCGGCCGCCAGGAGCGGCGTGACGAACGCCTTGCGGCGCCGCCAGGCCTGGATGAGCTCCCTGCTCACGGACGGGGTGTCCGGCATGAGGATGACGAGACGGTCGATGCGGTCGAGCGCCTCGGCGAGCGCCGCGCTCACGGTCATGTTCACGAGGTACTGGTCCTCGAGGTAGATGAACCGCCGGGCCCGGCCGATCGCCCGCAGGACGAGGTCGCTGAACGAGCGGTCGCCCTGCGGGGCGAAGGTGTAGCCGGGCGCGAGCGCACCGCGTCCGGGGCCCACGCCCGAATGGGCCGACCCGTTGCCGTAGGTGCTGACGACCTGAGCGTGCAGGTGGCCCGGCTTGGCCCCGCTCTCGCCCGCGGGTGGGGCCGGGACGCCGGGCAGGTCCGTGGCGGACGGGCTGTCCGCCCAGCGGCGGGCGAAGATCGTGTGGTGGTCCGTCGCGGCAGGGCCGGTGACCCGGATCTGCACGTCATGGCGGGGCTCCGGCGCTCGCACGAGGCGGTTGGGGTTGAAGTCCATCCCACCCGAGTAGGCCACGAGCCCGTCGCCCGAACCGACGACGGCGATCTTCTGGTGGTGCGTCCCGGCAGTCAGGTAGCGGTCGTCGTGGAGTGCCGCACCGGTGGGAAGGCCGTTGATGAAGGAGACCGCGGACGTGTTGTCGTAGCCGGTCACGGTGCCCGGCCCGAACGGGTTGTCCTGGTGACGGTTGAGGAGTGCTCGGATCGCCACCCCCCTCGCGCTGGCCTCGGTGAGCAGCGCCGCCAACGTGCTGGTGCTGTCGCCCGGGACGAGCTGGAAGTCGAGCTGGAGATCCCAGTCGGCCAGCTCGACGAAGGCATCGGGCCCGGCTGCCTGCCGGATCGCGGCCGCGACGTCCGCGAAATATGCGTCGCCGTCGACAAAGGCCGTGGCCGCGTTGCCGGTCCTGACCGGGTAGGGACCTGCTTCGAGAAACCAGGGCGACGTCGACGCCGTCGAGACGTCCGACGCCCTCGACGCTGCGGAAGCGGACTGCGACACCGGCGGCGCCGCTGGAAGGACGGCTTCGTCGCGCGCGCGGCCACCTGCTGGGGTCGCCCGGCCGCGCCGGGTTGAGGTGCGCTCGGCGCGCCGACCCACCACCGCGTCGAACCGCACCCGCGTCTCCTTGCATCCCGTTGCGCCCTCGGCGGGCGGTTGGTCCGGGGCGGCAGCCACGCCTCACCCCACCGGCACACCGCTGCGCTCAAGTGGCGCCGAGCGTCAAGCATCGAGCGCCGGCGCGGCCGCGTCAATCTGGGTCGACCTGGCGACCACACGTCACGCGCCCGCTCTGCGCGGGTCGGCATCGAACCGTCTACGGCCGTGCGCACGGCCGAGACGTCGGCGTCCACGTCACCCGCCCAGGCAAGCCTTGCCGGCGCGGTCGCCACGTCGCTCGGGAGCGGGGTCGAGCACGCCGAGACCGCGAGCACCATGGCAATGGCGGCACTACCCGCGATGACGATCAGACGGGGCCGCGGACTCCCAGGACGGGGAGCAGGCAGCCCACGCCACGGCCGCCCGGCGGCGCCCTCGTGACCCGGCGCGTCGTCAGTGCGTCGAGCCGTTGCCCTCCGCGCGCGAGAGGCGGCTGACCAGGTGGGAGGGCAGCACGTCGTAGTGATCATGGGTCGCGGAGAAGACGCCACGGCCCCCGGTCATCGAGCGCAGCTCGAGCACGTACCGCTGGATCTCCGAGGTCGGCACCATCGCCTTGATCTCGTGCCGACCGTCGGGCAGAGCGGTCGACCCGTTGATGCGGCCGCGGCGCGCGTTGAGGTCACCGAGGACATCGCCCTGCGAGCCGTCGGGGACGGTCACCGTGACCTGGGAGACCGGCTCCAGCACGACGGGGTTGGCCCTGTGCAGAGCCTCTTTGAGGCCGAGGGCCGAGGCCGTGCGGAAGGCCATGTCGGAGGAGTCGACGCTGTGGTACTTGCCGTCGTAGCACTCGACCCGCAGGTCGACAACGGGGAAGCCGTGCACCCCGCCCGCGGCCATGGCCTCGTGAACACCCCGCTCGACGGCCGGCAGGTAGTTGCGCGGGATGGCGCCGCCGACGATCGAGTCGACGAACTCGCTGCCCTCACCGCGACCCTTGGGGCTCACGCGGAGCTGCACGACGGCGTACTGCCCGTGGCCGCCCGACTGCTTCTTGACCTTGCCCTCGGCCTCGCCGCGGCCCTCGACACTCTCTCGGTAGGGGACCAGCACGTCTTCCGTGGCGACGTCCACGCCGAACTTCCGCAGGAGCCGCTCGAGCGCCACGGCCACGTGGGTGTCACCCTGGCCCCGCAGGACCGTCTGGGCGGTCTCCTCAATGCGTTCGACCACGAGCGAAGGGTCTTCGGCGACGAGCCGCTGCAGCGCGCCCGAGAGCTTGTCGTCGTCGGCCTGGGTGACGGGCCTGAGGGCAAGCCCGTACGCCGGGAGCCGGGGTTCAGGACCTGCGACCGAGATCGGCAACCCGCGGGGCGCGAGCGTGGATCCCGTCGGGCTCGCCCCCAGCTTCGGGACGGCCCCTATGTCGCCGGCGACGAGGCCCTCCGTGGGCAGGTGGTCCTTGCCGCGCAGGACGAAGATCCCGTGCAGCCGCTCCTCGGTGTCGGTCGTCGTGTTCACGAGGCGGTCGTCGGCGGAGATGGTGCCCGACAGCACCTTGAACAGCGAGACCTGGCCGACGAACTGGTCGACGACGGTGCGGAAGACATAGGCCACGGCCGGTCCCGCGGGGTCGGCCGGGACGTCGACAGGCTCCCCGGCCATGAGGGCCGCGCTCGGCCGGTCCGCCGGCGACGGCCCGAGCTCGCAGATGAAGTCGGCCAGCCGGTCGACCCCGACCCCGGTGATCGCGGATCCGAGGACGACGGGGACCTCCGTCCTGCCGATGACTTCGTGCCGGAGGGTCCGCTCCAGGTCGTGCGCCGTCGGTACCTCTCCGGAGAGGTACCGCTCGAGCTGTTCGTCGTCACCCGAGACGATCTCCTCGGTGACCTCCTCGTGCAGCTGCTTCTCCTCCTCGAGGAGGTCGGCGGGGATCGCCTCGGTGCGGTGGTGCCCGTCCGCGTCGTACTCGAGGCCCTCGTCGGAAAGGACGTCTGCGATGCCGTGCAACGCCTCTTCCTCGCCCATCGGCAGCTCGAGCGGGACGAGCTGCGCGCCGAACGTGGCCCGGAGCGAGTCGAGGACGCCGTGGAAGTCCGCGCGGGGCCGGTCTTCCTTGGTGACGAACACGAGGCGCGGGATGTCGGCCCTCTCGCAGAGCTGCCAGGCCAGCTCGGTACCGACCTCGATGCCGTCGACGGCGCTGACCACCAGAACCGCGAGGTCGGCGACCGCGAGCGCCGCGTCGACCGATCCGGCGAAGTCGGCATAGCCCGGTGTGTCGATCAGATTGATCTTGTAGGTCTCACCGTCTGGAGCCCGCCACTCGAACGGGGCGACCGCGAGCGACAGCGACATCGACCGCTTGGTCTCCTCGGGCTCGGTGTCGCACACCGTGGTGCCGTCCTCGACCCGGCCCAGGCGCGCGATGACGCCGGCCTGGTGGAGCAGTGCCTCCACGAGGGAGGTCTTGCCGCATCCGGCGTGCCCGACCAGGGCCACGTTGCGGATCCGGGGCGTCGATGCCGTGTCCATGCAGTGATTCCTCCGCGGGTGCGCTCGGGCGGCCCAGCGCTGGGCCGCCCGCTCATGCTAGTGAGACCGGCGGCCATGGCCCGGGACGAAACTCCCTCATGGCCGGCCGAGGGCGTGCTCGGCCGGCCAGTGGTCAGTGCGGGTCCGGCGCCGCCCGTCCGGCGTCGGCGACATCCTCTTCGGGACGGGGCGGCACGGTCTCGTCGAACTCGAGGAGCTCGATCTCCAGCTCGGGGTGCTGCTCGGGTACTGACTGCGACATCGAGGCCTCCTTGCCGGGCCGTGCCCGGTTCGAGATGACGGGTGGGATGGGGTGGTGCGCTAAAGCAGCTCGGGGAGCACCTCGCGTTCGAAGAGCTCGATCCCCGAGGTGTCGTACGCGGCCTCGGGGAAGTAGAAGATGGCGTAGCCCAGGCCCGCTGCTCGCAGGTCGTGGAGCCGTTCCACGACCTGTTCCGGTGTCCCGACGGCGGCTTTTCCGTGGAAGCCCGCGAGCACGCTTGCCGTCGCTTCGAGGCCGATGTGCGGCGCGAGGCGATCGCCCAGCCGCGCGAGGCGATCGGCGACCTCGGCCTCCGTAGAGCGGAGGGCGACGTTGTAGTTGGCGGAGCGCGTGATGGTGTCGAAGTCGCGACCCGTCGCACGGCAGTGCTCGGCCAGCACCGCCGACTTGTGCCGGAAGGCGTCGAGGGTGCCGTCGAAGTTGGTGTAGTCGGCGTACTCGGCCGCGATGCGGAGCGTCACCCTCTCGCCGCCGCCGGCGACCCAGAGGGGGATCCCGCCCGGTTGGAGCGGGAGCGGGCGGACTATCGCGCCGTCGACGTCGTAGTGCGCACCGTGGAGCGTGGCCGTGCCGGTCGTCCACGCCTGCTTCATGATGTCGACGCCTTCGCGGAGGCGGGCGAGCCTGACGCCGACGCCGGGGAACCCGTACCCGTAGGCGCGCCACTCGTGCTCGTACCACCCGCCGCCGATGCCCATCTCGACACGGCCGCCGGAGACGATGTCGCAGGTGGCGGCAACCTTCGCGAGGTACGCCGGGTTGCGGTAGCTCATGCAGGTGCACATCTGGCCGATCCGGACCCGGTGCGTCGCCGCCGAGAGGGCCGCCATCAGGGTCCAGGCCTCGTGCGTGGCCTCCTGGCTCGCGGTGGGCGTGGTGTGGAAGTGGTCATAGACCCAGACCGACTCCCACGGGCCGCGGTCGGCTCGAAGGGCGAGGTCCCGCATGACGCGCCACTGATCCGAGGGCTCGACACCGACCAGGTCGAAGCGCCATCCCTGCGGGATGAACATCCCTGTTCGCAGCGCTGCCATGCCCGCCAGCCTAGGTCTGCGGAGAGTTCGGCGGGAGGATCAAGCGGCGTCGATGTCGGCGCCTCTGTCGAACGGCCATCACGGCGACGCCGACGAGCGCTGCGACGAAGGCGACGACGAACACCGGCACGAGAATCGCGAGGACCGCGAGCGTGCTGCTGGCGATGTCCTCGACCACGCTGACGACGGGCGCTCCCGTGCCCGCGGTGGTCAGGTTGATCACGGGTCGGGCGATGGCCTTGACGAGGTGGGCGCCGAGCGCGAGCACCACCCCGATGCCGATGGTCACGGCGGTAGGGAGCTCGAGGGAGGAGAGCGACTCCGACGTGCCGTGGGTCTGCGAGGTGAAACCCGCCGAGAAGGCGATCCCGCCGGCAGCGGGGCGGATCACGGTCTGGACCAGATCGTTGAGGTGATCGACCGACGGCAGCTTGTCGGCCACGATCTCGACGACGAGCAAGGCGCTCAGGATGGCCATGACCCGGGTGTCCGTGAGCCACGACCAGGTCTCCGGCAGCTCCACCAGAGGCGTGTATCGCGCCAGGACTCCCAGCGTGAGCAGCGGCAGGTAGGCGTTCAGACCTGCCGAGAGCGCCAGACCGGACCCCGTGAGCAGCTCGAGCACGCCTCCCAGGATGGCACTCGCGCGGGCGGATTGCCCGGTCGCAGCCGAAGGACGTCGTCGCGCGCGGCGCGGGCACAGGTCGAGCCCGTATTCGTATCGGACGCCGCCGCGAGGTGCGGAGGCCGCGTTCTGCGTACCCTTGACCTCGTGCATGACCAGCCGCAGGCGCCGGCCGGCCGCAGCTCCGCCCTCCTCGGGGCAACGGAGCAGAGCCGCATCCTGACCGTACCGAACGCGATCAGCGTCGGGCGTCTGCTGCTCGTGCCGTTCTTCGCGCTGCTCGTCGCACAGGGCCGCGACCTCGAAGCCTTCGCGGTGCTCGTGCTCGCCGGTGTGAGCGACTGGGCCGACGGGCTCATCGCCCGGCGTTTCAACCAGATCAGCGCCCTCGGCCGGGCGCTCGACCCGGCCGCCGACCGGCTGTTCATCGCTGCCGCGCTGATCGGGCTCGGCCTGCGCGACGTCGTGCCGTGGTGGTTCGTCGCCGTCATCGGACTCCGAGAGGTCTCGATCGCGTCGGTCCTGCCTGGCCTGCTCAAGCGCGGCTACGGGCCTCTGCCGGTCCACATGGCAGGCAAGGCGGGTACGGCGATGCTCATGTACGCCCTGCCGCTCCTGCTCCTCGCGCAGCTCGAGGGCGCCCTCGGCGCGACCGCCTGGGCGATCGGCTGGGCCTCGGCGCTGTGGGGTGCCGCCTTGTACTGGCTGGCGGGCGCCCTGTACCTGGTTCAGGCGCGCGGGATCATCTCGACGGCCGCGGTCGTCGAGACGGTGACAGGTCGCGGGGCGTGACGGCGCCCGCGCTCCCGCCCGACCGTCCGCCGACGTCCGCCGACGGCGGCACCCGCCGGCCCGACGCCTCGATGACGCTGCTCCTGGAAGCAGCGGGCAACCCCGTGGACCCGGGCTACGCGGAGGCGGCCGCCCGGCGCGCGGCAGGCTCGGGCGCAGGCGACCGCCCGCGCTTGCTCGGGTCCGTGCTCGTTGCCCTGCTCGTCGCTGCACTGGCCGCCGGGACCGTCTGGGCCGTGCGCGAGCTGCGTGCTCCGGCGCCGGAGGTTCTCCAGGCCCGGGTGCTGCTCGAGGAGGAGATCACGAGGCGCTCGAACGCTGCCACTGCCCTCCAGGACGAGAATGCCGCGCTGAGTACCCAGGTGCAGTCGCTGACAGACGAGCTCCTCGTCGGGACCGATCCAGCCCTTCAGCCGCTGTCCCTGCTGGGTCCTGTCGTCGGCACGACGCCGGTGACCGGACCAGGCCTCGTCGTCACCCTGAGCGACTCGGCGCGCGCGGCGGCGGGCGATCCGGCCGCGGCCGACGAGCGGGTTCAGTACGTCGACCTCCAGGTGCTGACCAACGGTCTCTGGGAGTCCGGCGCCGAAGCGATCGCGATCAACGGGCACCGACTGACCGCACTGAGCGCCGTCCGCTTCGCCGGCGAGGCGATCCTCGTAGAGCTGACGCCGCTCGTGGGGCCCTACAAGGTGGAGGCCATCGGTGATCCTGAGGCGATGCGCACGGCATTCGCCCGGACCAGCGCCTCGCGGCACCTCGCGCTGCTGCGTGACACCTACGGGATCGGCGCCGAGCTCCTTGCCAAGGACGGCCTACAGCTGCCGGCCGTCGCGCTGCCCACGCTTCGATCGGCCCGCCCGATAGAGCCGGGAGCGTGACGATCGTGGACAACCGGGCCGCAGCGCCTACAGTGCGCAAGTCGACCAAGGACCGGAGGAGACAGCCATGATCGCGGTGATCGGCCTGCTCATCGGCGTGGTGGCCGGCATCCTCGTGCAACCCACGGTGCCCGTCCAGCTCCAGCCCTACCTCCCGATCGCCGTGATCGCGGCCCTCGATGCGCTGTTCGGTGGACTTCGGGCCCATCTCGACGGTGTCTTCGACGACAAGGTCTTCGCCGTCTCGTTCCTGTCGAACATCTTGGTGGCCGGGCTCATCGTGTTCCTCGGGGACCAGCTCGGTGTGGGCCCCGAGCTCACGACGGCCGTCGTCGTCGTCCTCGGGATCCGCATCTTCTCCAACGCCGCTTCCATCCGCCGTCACCTGTTCAAGGCGTGAGCGACATCGTGAGCCCCGAGCCCCCTGGGGAGGACCTGCCCGCTGTCGACCCGGAGTCGAAACCGGCGGGACCGACGGCCGGCCGCCGTCGGTCGCACGTGCTCGTCGGACTGCTCGTCGCGATGCTCGGGTTCGCGCTCGTCGTCCAGCTCCGGCAGGAGGAGAGCGACCAGCTGAGCTCCCTGCGCCAGGACGACCTCGTCAGGCTGCTCGACGAGGTGACCCAACGTGGCGACGACCTCTCGCGTGAGCAGACCGCGCTGCTTGCCCAGCGGGCCGAGCTGCTCAGCAGCGGGGACTCCCGCCGGGTGGCCGAGGAGGCAGCACGCCAGCGGGCGGTCGTCCAGGGCATCCTCGCGGGGACCCTGCCGGTGGAGGGGCCCGGGATCACGGTCACGGTGGTCGACCTCAACGGCACCGTGCGCGCGCACACCCTGTACAACATGCTCCAAGAGCTGCGGAACGCCGGTGCGGAGGCCATCGAGCTCTCCGGGGCCCGGTTGACGGCGTCGAGCTGGTTCGCCGATTCCGGGACCGGCGTCACCGTCGACGGCGTCCCGCTCGCACCGCCGTACCGGTGGACCGCGATCGGCGATGCGCAGACCTTGGCGGTGGCACTGGAGATCCCGGGCGGAGCCCTGGCCTCGATCCGCAACGACGGCGGCCAGACAGCGCTCGAACAGCACGAGCTCGTGCAGGTCACGGCCGTGCGCGAGCTCGCGGAACCGGCGTTTGCCACGCCCGCGGCCACGGCGCCGGCGGGCTAGCGATCTCGTCGGACACGGCTCGTTGTGAAATCGGCCGTGGCGGTGGCGGCGATGAATGCGGACAAGTGCGCGGCTGCGGCCTAGGGTATGACGATCGACTCGCACACCAGGGTGGAGTGGTCGGAGGGGATCAGGTCCGTGAACCAGAACGTTGAGCCGGAGGAGCCGCAGGCGCGGCCCGCCGATCCAGGTGCGATGGACCCGACGGCTCACACCAGGTTGAGCGAGACCGGCATCGTGCCGATGAAGGACTTCGACACGCCGCCGGGAGGCATGACCCTGGAGGACGCGCGCGCGGTCGAGGCGCTGCCGCCGACCTCGGCGCTGCTCATCGTCCAGCACGGTCCCAACGTCGGCGCACGATTCCTCCTGGACGCCCCTCGGGTCACAGCCGGACGCAGCCCGGACGCCGACATCTTCCTCGACGACGTCACCGTGTCCCGCAAGCACGCGGACTTCATCGGCGAAGGCGGCGACTACGCAGTACGCGACGTGGGCAGCCTCAACGGCACGTATCTGAACCGGACGCGGATCGACGAGACGTCGCCGCTGCGCGACGGTGACGAGGTCCAGATCGGCAAGTACCGACTCACCTACCACCCGAGCCCCAACCGGCCCGCGCCGGGAGTGGGCGCCATCGGCTCGTGAGTACCGCGACCTCGCCCCGAAGCCGGGGCCCGCGCGCGTCGGAGGACCACGGCGTGCCGGTTCGCGCGTCGGGAAACAGCGCGCAAGCGTGGCCGCCGGGCGTCTCGCGCTCGCCGTCGATGAGCATCGGCGCCGTCCTGGGACTGCTGAAGAACGAGTTCCCCGCCGTCACCATCTCCAAGGTCCGGTTCCTCGAGGACCAGGGGCTGGTCACGCCACAGCGCGCGCCGTCCGGTTACCGGCGCTTCAGCCAGGCCGACGTCGAGCGGCTGCGCTTCGCCCTCGCGGCACAGCGCGACAACTTCATGCCCCTGCGCGTCATCCGCGAGCGGCTGGCGGAGCTCGACGCCGGACGCGGCGAGACCATCGCCCCGGTGGCTCGGGTCGTCTCGACCGACGGAGAGGCCCGTGCAGGTCACCTGCCCGCCCGCCTGCGCACGGGCGAGCTCGCCGACGTCACCGGCGCGAGCCTGGAGGAGATCGCGACCCTGACCGCGGCTGGACTGATCACCCAGGACGCCGGTGGGCGTTACGACTCCAGCGCCGTCGCGATCGTCACCGTGGCAGGCTCCCTCGGCCAGCACGGGATCGACGCCCGGCACCTGCGGACTCTTCGGTCGGCCGCGGATCGCCAGGTCGACCTCGTCGCTCAGGTCACCGCGCCGGCGCGCGCGAACGCCTCCAGCGCGCACCGGGAGCGGGCGCGCGCGATGGCCCAGGAGATCAGTGTCCTCTGCGGCGAGCTCCACACGGCTCTCGTGCGAGCGGGGATCGAGCGGCTCAACCGGTGAGCGCCAAAGGCGCTCCCCGGGAGCAGCCGCCACGTAGCGTTGTGCCATGCGCATCATGGACGTCCTCGGAGTGCGCGCGCGCGTGCCCGACAACGAGGTCGTCGTGATCCTGGGGGAGCGTGACGGGGCGCGAGTCGTACCGATCGTGATCGGTCCTCGCGAAGGCGCCGCGATCGCATCTGCCCAGGCCGGACTCGTCCCGCCTCGTCCCCAGACGCACGACCTCTTCGTGAACACGCTCACTGCGCTGGGTCGCACGGTCGCCGAGGCGAGGATCGTCGACCTGATCGACGGCACCTTCCACGCGGAGCTCGTGCTGGACAACGCCGTGGTCGTGGACTCACGGGCGTCGGACGCGATCGCACTCGCCGTTCGTGCGGGTTGCGACGTCCTGTGCGCGGACCACGTCGTCGAGGCGGCCGGAGTGCTGCTCGAGGACGACGCGGAGGCCGAGGTCGACGAGGAGGAGGCTGTCGAGCAGTTCAAGGAGTTTCTCGAGTCGATCACACCCGAGGATTTCGAGGAATAGGCAGGCGGCCTCAACCTTCAACCTCAGGTTGAGAGTAAGGCTCGCCGACACGACACGCCGAGCACACCGGGAAGCCCGCATCGTTGACTCCCCCCTGACGTGCGCCTAGCGTTCACACTGGCAGGTGAGCCGGGGGGGCCCGATTGCAGCCGCCGGGGGTCTACGGATCTCCCGCGAACGAATGGAGGCCGGTTGTGGGAAGCATGGATGCGGGGCAGGCCCCCGCAGTGCCGCCGCAGCGCGCGCAGGGCATGTTGTTCGGCGACACGCTTCCCGACCTGGACGCTGACACCGGCTACCGCGGTCCGACCGCCTGCAAGGCCGCGGGCATCACCTACCGGCAGCTCGACTACTCGGCTCGCACCGGGCTCGTCACTCCGAGCGTGCGCTCGGCCGGCGGCTCCGGGACCCAGCGCCTGTACAGCTTCCGGGACATCCTCGTGCTCAAGGTCGTCAAGCGTCTGCTCGACACCGGAGTCTCCCTCCAGCAGATCCGCGCTGCGGTCGAGCACCTGCGTGAGCGCGGCGTCGAGGACCTCGCGCAGATCACGCTCATGAGCGATGGCGCCAGCGTCTACGAGTGCTCCTCCGCCGAAGAGGTCATCGATCTGGTCCAGGGCGGGCAGGGTGTGTTCGGGATCGCCGTCGGGCGGGTGTGGCGCGAGGTCGAGGGCACGCTTGCCGAGCTGCCGACCGAGCGAGCCGACGACGGCGCCGAGGAGCCGGACGACGAGCTCGCGCGACGGCGCCGAGCACGACAGGTCGGCTGAGCCCGACTCTTCACGAGCAGCGACATCGGGGGCCCTCGGGCCCCCGATCTGCGTTCCGGGTCAGCGCCTTCGTGGGCGGCGGCCAACCTCGCGGGATAGCCTGCGGGCAGCCGACACAAGGGGTGAACGTGTTCCACAAGGTCCTGGTCGCAAACCGCGCAGAGATCGCAGTGAGGGCCTTCAGGGCTGCCTACGAGATGGGAGCGCGGACCGTCGCGGTGTACCCGGACGAGGACCGCGCCTCGGAGCACCGGCTCAAAGCCGACGAGGCCTACCCGATCGGTGAGCCCGGGCACCCGGTGCGCGCGTACCTCGACGTCGAGGGGATCGTGCGGGTCGCTCGCGAGGCCGGGGTCGACGCCATCTACCCCGGCTACGGGTTCCTGTCGGAGAACCCGGACCTGGCCCGCGCGTGCGTCGCCGCGGGGATCGCCTTTGTCGGCCCTCCTGCGGAGGTCCTGGAGCTCGCCGGGAACAAGGTCGGGGCGCTCGAAGCGGCCCGGGCGGCCGGCCTGCCGGTGCTGCGCTCGAGCGCGCCGAGCCGCGACGTCCGCGAGCTGCTCGCAGCGGCACCGGCTGTCGGCTTCCCGCTCTTCGTCAAGGCGGTCGCCGGCGGTGGCGGCCGGGGGATTCGCCGCGTCGACGGCGAGGCGGATCTGGCGGCGGCGATCGCTTCCGCGATGCGCGAGGCCGGGGGCGCGTTCGGCGACCCGACCGTGTTCCTCGAGCAGGCCGTGCTCCGCCCACGGCACATCGAGGTGCAGATTCTCGCGGACTCCACCGGCGACGTCGTCCACCTCTTCGAGCGGGACTGCTCGGTGCAGCGGCGGCACCAGAAGGTCATCGAGATCGCCCCGGCGCCGAACCTCGCGCCCGAGGTACGCGACGCCCTGTGCGCGCACGCCGTCGCGTTCGCCCGCGCCGTCGGGTACGTCAACGCCGGCACGGTCGAGTTCCTGCTCGAGACGGTCGGCGAGCGGGCCGGTGAGATCGTCTTCATCGAGATGAACCCGCGCATCCAGGTGGAGCACACCGTCACCGAGGAGATCACGGACGTCGACCTGGTCCAGGCGCAGCTGCGGATCGCGTCGGGGGAGAGCCTGGCCCAGATCGGGATCT
>JAHECE010000204.1 GCA_024641895.1 Actinomycetales bacterium | reverse complement strand
GTCGAGCCGTGCCGCGTGAGCGCCGACGGCGCCGAGCGCGCCGACGGCGCCCCAGGCCAGCAGCACGCCGAGCGTGGTCAGCGTGGCCAGTCCCGCGACCGCGATCGGGTCGAGGGTGTCCGCCAGACCTGCGAGGAACCCCCCGACGCCGCGGTCGAGCCATGTCGGTGAGAAGAGGCCCATCGCGCCCGGGACCACTCCGTAGGCGAGGCTCCCCGCGAGCAGACCGAACGACGACCATCCGGCGCTGAGGACGATGGCCGCCAGCAGCGCCGTGCCGAGCGCACCCGAGCCGAGCAGGAGTCCGGCCGTGACCGGGTCGCCGCGCTGGATCGAGACGGCGATCTCGGCGCTGCCTGCCGCGATCAGGACGATCGCGACGGGTGTCATCAGCGCGCCCATGGCCAGCGCCACGAGGTGGTCGATGCCACGCGCCCGCGGTGGCGTGGGGACGGCCGCGGGTCGGCCTCCAGGTGCGAACGGGGATACGAGATTGGTGGCAGCCATGGTGGCGCGTGCCTCGTCACGCTCGTGGGTCCTGCCGGCCCGCCGGGCGATGGCCGCGGCGAACCCGACGAGCACCAGGGTGAGGCCGAGGATGAGCAGGCCGGCGGTACGCCCGAGGGCGAGTAGCCCGTCGAGCACATGGTCGCCGCCGATCGGCGCGATCGGCTCGAACGTCTCGGTCGTGGAGCGGGCGATCGAATCGGGCGCCAGGAGGAACCCGACGCCGGGTGCGACGCCGTAGACCGCGCCGCTGACGAGGGCGCCGACGGCGGAGCCGGCGGTCGTGGCGGCGACGATGCCCAGGAGGCTCGCCGCAGCGATGACCGCCACGAGCGCGCCGGTGCCCGGGCTCTGGTCGGCCGCCATTGCAGTGGCGATCGCGTGGGCGCCTCCGGCGAGGCACGCGATCGCCACCGGCGTCAGGACGACCCCCGCGAACAGGCTCAGGATGTGGGCGCCGACCCGCGAGCGGGGCGGCGTGGGCGCCGTCGGGTGGCTTGCCGCCGGCTGGGCGGCCCCGGGCGGGGTGTAGGGCGTGGGCTCTGCGGCTCCGGGTGGGGTGTAGGGCGCCGGCCCGGCTATGGGGGCCTGCGGCGCCTGCGGTGCTTCTGGGATCGGCGCGGTCACGAGGTTCTCCTCTGTGGGTACGGCTCGGCCGTCAGGGCAGCAACGTAGCGCGCGTCAGGGCGTGAGTCGCCGGAGCCTCGCCCGACGCGGCGCTCCCGTTGCCTCGTCGCGGCTGCCAGCAGGGTGGCTGCCAGCAGGGTGGCCGCGAGCGTGTGACCAGCGTCACACCGCCCGCACGGGCCGAGAGCCTCCGGGTTGGCCGAAGGTCCCCCAGATCGTCTCGCCCACCACTCGACCATATGTGATCACCACTGGTTCGCCCGGGCCACGAGCCCAGCGGGGGAAAGGGACATCCACCATGAATTGGTTCGACCGTCGGCACACCATCGCCCCGCCCGGCTACAACCGGTGGCTCGTGCCGCCCGCCGCGCTCGCCGTCCACCTGTCCATCGGGCAGGTGTACGCCTTCAGCGTCTTCAAGAACCCGCTCCTCGACCGCTTCGGCACGAGCCACACCTCCATAGCGATCATCTTCTCGATCGCCATCGTCATGCTCGGGCTCTCGGCTGCCTTCGGTGGCAAGTGGATGGAGCGCAACGGGCCCCGCAAGGCGATGGCGCTCTCCGCGACGTTCTGGGCGTCCGGCTTCCTCGTGGCCGGGCTCGGCGTGCAGCTCGAGCAGCTGTGGATCGTCTATCTCGGCTACGGCGTGCTCGGCGGCATCGGCCTGGGCATCGGCTACATCTCGCCCGTCAGCACGCTGATCAAGTGGTTCCCGGACCGACCGGGCCTCGCGACGGGCCTGGCGATCATGGGCTTCGGCGGTGGCGCGATGCTGGCCTCGCCGCTGACGGCGTTCCTCCTCGGTGCCTACGCGGACACCCCGGCCGACGCGATCGTGCCGACCATGTTCACTCTGGCTGCGGTCTACGCCGTCCTCATCACCACCGGCGCGATCGTCGTCCGGGTGCCCGCGCCTGGCTGGAAGCCTGAGGGCTGGGTGCCGACGCCCAAGAAGAACAGCATGCAGACCACGGCCAACGTGCGCGTCTCCCAGGCCGTGAAGACCCCGCAGTTCTACCTGCTCTGGGTCGTGCTGTTCACCAACGTCACCGCCGGCATCGGCATCCTCGAGCAGGCGTCGCCGATGATCCGCGACTTCTTCCCGCTGGTCACGGCCGGCACGGCCGCAGGGTTCGTCGGTCTGCTGTCGCTGGGCAACATGAGCGGGCGGTTCGTCTGGTCCTCCACCTCGGACCACCTCGGGCGCAAGCGCACCTACATGATGTATCTCGGCGTCGGGGCCGTGCTGTACTCGGTCCTCGCGGCCTCGGGCAACGCTGCCGTCGGCCTCTTCGTCGCGGTGACCTTCATCATCGTGACCTTCTACGGTGGTGGGTTCGCGACCGTACCCGCATATCTGAAGGACCTCTTCGGTGAGCTCGAGGTCGGCGCCATCCACGGCCGCCTGCTCACGGCCTGGTCGGCGGCGGGCATCGCCGGGCCGATGATCGTCAATGCGTTCGTGGACGCGCGCAGTGCCGAGGGCGTCGAGGGCGCGGCGCTCTACCTCCCGTCCCTGATCACCATGGTCGGCGTCCTGCTCGTCGGCTTCGTGGCGAACCTCCTGATTCGCCCGGTCGACTCCAGGCACCACGAGCCTGAGCCTGGGGTGGCCGCAGTCACCGCCCGTGCCGCGGCGCCCGTATCCGTCTCCGTCGGGGCCGGGTCGGCCTTGCGTGAGAAGGCGGACGTCGTGGTGCTCGACGAGACGGCCGAGGAGATCGAGGAGGACCGCCAGGCCGTGTCCGTCGGCGCCGGTGCCGGGGCTCGCAACGCGGCCATAGCGCTGTGGATCGTCGTGAGCACGCTTCTCGCCTACGGCGTGCTGCAGACCGCGATCAAGGCTTCGGCGCTGTTCGGCTGACGGCAGGTCTGCTGACCAACCCGGCCCGATCGGGACCGTCTGGCGCTTCAGCCGGGCGGTCCCGATCGCGTCTAGGAGGTCCGTGCGCGGCGGGCCTTGCGGCGCAGTGCGATCCAGACCACCGCGCCCGCGACGGCGACGGCGAACGTGGCGACCGCGGCGCGCGAGGCCGGGGTGTCCACGCGGGTGCGCAGGGGGACGGGGTGGACGAAGTCGCGGATGGTCCAGCCGTTCTCGTTGGCGTGCCTGCGTAGCTGCTTGTCCGGATTCACCGCAACCGGGTGACCGACCGAAGCGAGCATGGGGACGTCGGTCACGGAGTCGGAGTAGGCCCAGCACCTCGACAGGTCGTAGCCCTGCTCCTCGGCGAGGGCGGCGATCGAGGCCGCCTTGTTCTCGGCGTAGGCGTAGTACTCGATCTCGCCGGTGTACTTGCCGTTCTCGATGACGAGCTCCGTCGCGATCACGTGGTCCGCACCGAGCATGCGCGCGATCGGCTCCACCATCGCGTGGGCCGATGCCGATACGACGACGACGTCGCGGTCCGAGTGGTGGTGGTCTCGGATGAGGTCCACGGCCTCGGCGTAGACGGTCGGCGAGATGAGCTCGTCCAGCGTCTCGGCCACGATCTTGTCCACCTGGGCGGCGTCCCAGCCTGCGATGAGGGACGAGAGGAAGACCCGGATCCGCTCGCTCTGCTGGTGGTCGGCGCCGGCTGTGAGGAACATGAACTGGGCGGTGCTCGCGCGCAGCACGTCCTTGCGCGTGATGAGCCCGCCCTTGAAGAGCGGACCTGTGAACGCCGTGGCGGACGACGTCGCGATGATCGTCCTGTCGAGGTCGAAGAACGCGGCGGCGTGACGGTGGTGCTTGTTCGGCATCGAGCCGGCCTTCCGATCAGGGCCTGCAGTGGCTCCCACCCTAGCGACCCCGCCGGACGCCGCCGCGGCATCTCG
Source organism: Actinomycetales bacterium (assembly GCA_024641895.1). Lineage (GTDB taxonomy): Bacteria > Actinomycetota > Actinomycetes > Actinomycetales > JAHECE01 > JAHECE01. The sequence continues at coordinate 517 of JAHECE010000204.1, read as the reverse complement.
CTCCCCAGCCCGCCGCTGCCGGCGCGCTCCACAGGCAGTGGGCCCGATCGCGACGTCGCCCCCGATCTCCGGCGACGGTAGCGGCGCGGGTCACGGGCGGAGGAGGTCACTTGATGGCGCAGGATCACTCGGCGGCTCCCGGCGGCGTCGTGCGGATCGGGATGCACCACGGCTCTTCCCACTCGGTCGCCGTTCCGGTGGCTGGAAGCGCTCGCGCACCGACCGCGGCCCACCCCGGAGAACGAACCGCCCGCCAGGGGGTGCCGCGGCTGTCGGTCGCGGCCCACCTGGAAGAGCAGGTGAGCCGGGTCGCCGCCGCAGCGGGCGCCGTGGTCGTCACGTCCGGACCGTGCGACGTCTGGCTCGTCGACGACTCCTGCACAGATGGACCCGCAGCGGCATCCGGCGTGCCCGTGATCCGGGTCCGGTACGGGCAGGGGACCCGTGACCCGGTGGCCCGGTTCTCCCCGGCCTCCGGCGCCGTCGTGGAGCTTCCGCTCGATGCCGAACCACTGCT
>JAHECE010000203.1 GCA_024641895.1 Actinomycetales bacterium | reverse complement strand
CGCCTCGACCAGCGCGCGCTCCTTCTGGGGGCTCGAGTAGGCGTCGGCGTCGCTGAGCGCGTTCTGCTGGAGCACCCCTTCCCGGATCAGCCGGGCCCCCAGCAGCGTCACCCGCTCGTGGTCCGGCAAGGCCTGCAGCCCGAGCAGCTGGACCATGGACTGCAGGGCGTCGGCCTCTCCGAGCAGCCGCATGAGCCGGGCCCGGCGCCCCGCCCAGCCCGGGTCACCCTGCCCGGCGTGCCAGGCCGCCAAGGCCTCGGCGTCCCGGGAGAAGGACTCGCTCCAGCTCACCGTCGGGTAGTGCCGGGCTGACGCGAGGGCGGAGTCGAGGGACCAGAAGCAGCGGACGAACCGCTGGGTGTGGCTCGTCACCGGCTCGGACTTGTCCCCGCCGGCCGGCGAGACGGCGCCGATGATCGTCGTCGAGGCGTCCTCTCCGCCGAGCGTCCGGACCCGTCCGGCCCGCTCGTAGAAGGCGGACAGCGCCGACGCGAGGCCGGCCGGGTAGCCCTCCTCCGCCGGCAGCTCGCCGGTCCGGGTGGCCGACTCCCGCAGAGCCTGTGCCCAGCGGGAGGTGGAGTCGGCGACGACGACGGTGTCGTAACCCATGTCGCGGTAGAACTCCGCCACGGTGATGCCGGTGTAGATGCTCGCCTCACGGGCCATCACGGGCATGTTGGAGGTGTTCACGACGATCACGGTGCGCTCCATCAGGGACCGGCCCGTGCGCGGGTCCTGCAGCGCCGGGAAGTCCTCGAGGAGGTCGGCCATCTCGTTGCCCCGCTCACCGCAGCCGACGTAGACGATCACCCGCGCGTCGCACCACTTGGCGATCTGCTGCAGCAGCACGGTCTTGCCGGTGCCGAAGCCGCCCGGGACGGCCGCCGTGCTCCCCCGCGCCAGGGGGAAGAGCAGGTCAACCACGCGCTGACCGGTGCGCAGCGGGACGTCGCCCGGGAGCCGGCCGCGCACCGGGCGTGGACGGCGGACGGGCCAGCGCTGAGTCAGCGTCAGGGCGCGCCCGCCGACGGTCGCGATCACGTCGTCGGTCCCGTACTCCCCCTCGGGCGCGACCTCCTCGACGGCGCCGACGAGCCCGGGCGGCACGAGGACGTGATGGAGGAGGGCGGCCGTCTCCTGCACCGTGCCGAGGGTGGTCCCCGCCTCGACGCGGGCTCCTCGCTCGACGGCCGGCGTGAAGTGCCAGGCACGCGCCTCGCCGAGCGACGGCGTGCCCCCGGTCTCGAGGAAGTCGGGAGCCAGGCGCAGCGGTCGCAGGAGGCCGTCGAAGATCCCGCCGAGCAGCCCGGGCCCGAGCGGCAGCGCGAGCGGCCCGCCCGGGGCCCACGCAGGCGCGCCGGGCCCCGTCCCACCCATGTACTCGTACATCTGCGCAGCGGCCACGTCCCCGTGCAGGGCGACGATCTCACCGAGCGCGTGCCGCTCGCCCACCTCGACGACGTCGGACTGGTGGACGTCCCCCAGGCCCTCGATCTCCACGAGCGGTCCGCTCACGCGCACGACCGAGGCCGGCGGGTGCGCCGCGAACCCGCTCATCGCCAGAGGTCCTCGAGCTCGTCGCCCATCTCCTCCATCACGCGGGCGACCACCTCGGGCAGCCGGTAGTCGACCACACGCCCGCCGGCACGAGCCACGAACCCGCCGACAGCGCGGTCGTCCTCCACCTTTGCGCCCGCTCCGAGCTGCCCGCGAGCCCTGTCCGCGAGGTCCGCCAAGAGCCGGGAGCACCCAGAGGCGTGCTCGGCGTCCCGCAGCCGCTCGACGACCCGGTCCCGGAGCCGGTCGAGCGCGTCCCGGTGGGCCCGCAGCACGACCTCCCGACCTTGCCGCCGCGCGGAGGAGAGCCGGCGCCGCACCGCCCGTTCCGTCTGCTCCCGGCCGTCGGCCTGCGCCTGCTCGGTGAGCCGTCCCGCCTGGGACCGGGCGCTCTCGATCCGCTCGGCCGCGGCACGCTCCGCTTCGGCCTCCAGCACCGACGACTCCCGCCGCGCCTGCGTGACGAGGGCCTCGCGGAGCGCGTCGAGCCTCATGACGGGATGACCGCCCAGAGCAGCCGCCCCGCGCGGGAGAGCTCGCCGGCGAGCGAGGTCGCGGCGTCGTCGGTGAGCAAGAGCAGTCCCGTGTCCGCTGGGAGCCGGGTCCATGCCTCGAGGGCACCGGCGGCGTCCGTCTCGAGCACGTTCACCCCGGCGAGCGCGTACCCGGCCACGCGCGCCGACGCGCCCAGGGCGACGACGCGGCTCATGCCCGGCCCATCAGCATCACGGCGATGATCAGCCCGTAGATCGCGATGCCCTCGGCGAGCCCGACGATCACCATCGCGCGGCCGAACAGCTCGGGCCGCTCGCTGATGGCGGCGAGCGCCGCCGAACCGGTGTAGGCCACAGCAATGGCGGCGCCGATGGACGACCCCGCGACGGCGATCGCCGCGCCGATGAGTGCGGAGCCGGAGGCCGACGTCGCCGCCGAGGTCGTCGCCGTCGCGGCGACGCTCGGGACCGCCACCATGAGCACACCGGTCACCGCCAGTGGCGCGACCGCGAGCACACCCTGGACGACCCGGAACCACCGGCCCGGGCGTCGCGAGACCCACCGGGCCATGACGACGGCGAAGACGATCGCCGGGACGGCAGGGACCAGCAGCATCGGGGTCATGGTTCTTCCTCTGTCGTTCTCGAGACTGCCACCGTCGGGACGTGCCAGGGCGTGAACAGCCGCCCCTCCGCGGTGAAGATGCGGGAGAAGAGCTCGTAGTACTCCAGACGGAGCGCCTGGACGCCGACGACGAGACCTTCGAGCGCGAACGCCAGGGCGTTGCCGAGCAGGAAGAGTGCGACCGCCGCCACCGAACCGACGACGCCGCCCCAGAGGCTCTGCGTGCCCTGCCAGACCACGGCGCCGATGGCCGCGTGGGTCAGGCCGAACGCGGCGAGGCGCCCGAACGAGACGATGTTGGCGAAGATGCGGATCACCGTGTCGAACAGCTCGATCGTGGCCTGCCCGACCGAGGAGCCGCCGGAGCCCGCCTCGACCATGAGCCCGACGAACGTCAGCACGAGCCCGAGGCCGGCGACCACCCCTCCCGCGGCCTGCAGCCACCCGAGATCAGTTGCCAGGCCCCCTGCGAAGGCCGCCGCCCCCAGGAAGAGCGCCACACCTGCGAGCCCCGTCGGCGCGTAGAGGGCTCGACGCAGGCCACCCTCCCGCCACCGGTTCACGGTGCCGATCACGTAGGAGGCCGCGATGAGGACGGCGCCCAGCCCGATGGCGACCAGGAGCAGGAGGACGGGCTCGTCGAGGGGCGATATCCATAAGGTCGGGACGAGACCGGTGGGGCCGAACGCCTCGCCGTACAGCAGCCCGAAGAACGCAGCGACGAGGCCGGCGGCGACCGGGAACGGCCACAGGTGCTTGGTCCCCGCGAACCTGGGCCGCGTGCTGCGTGCCAGGGCCAGGCCGAGCACCGCCAGGACGAGCCCGTGCCCGACGTCGCCGAACATCATCCCGAACATCAGGACGTACGTGATCCCGGCGAAGACGGACGGGTCCACGTCCTCGTAGGGCACCACCGAGTACGTGCGCACGAGCGGCCGCAGGGGCCCGCGCAGACGGGACTGCGGCATCTCGGTCGGCGGCTCCGCGACCCGTGGCCGCGGCAGCCGGGCGACGGAAGCACCCTGCGCCGCCAACCGGTTCGTCAGGCTCACCAGCTCAGGCTCCGGGACCCAGCCGAGCAGGACGGCCGCCGAGCCGTGCTCCACGGTGTCGGCGGTGCGGCGCGCCAGCTCGGCCTCGCCGGCGATCCGGGCAAAGTCCCCGCGCTCGCGCAGCCGTTCCAGGTCCGGCTCCTCGAGAGCCAGCCGCGGCTCGACCTCGCCGGGGCCCTCCCGCAGCACCCGCGCGGCGTCGCTCTCGGCGGCGTCGGTCCGGGCGAGCTCGTCGATCTGGACGACCCCGGCGTCGGCGATCTCCACCAGCACGGCCCGGCGCCGCTCCAGGGGTGCTGCGACTGCGACCCTTGCCATGCGGACGGGACCCGACTCAGAGCGTGGCACGCGCCACCTCCTCGTCGAGGCCACCCCGGGCCGCCAGCTCGAGCGCCCCTTGGACGCGGTGGGCGTCGGCGAGCAGGACCGCGAACGTGCCGACCACCGCTTGGGCGCCGGAGGCCGGGTGGCCGAGCATGCGCCCGCCCGCGTCGTCCAGCTCGCGCCACCAGCGCACCTCCGCGTTCCAGAGGTCCGCGGGTCCGGCGACGTCCTCGAGCACCCACGCGGCGTCGCTCGGAAGCTTCCCCCGCAGGTGGCCCAGGTCCCCCGCCTCGATGCGCTCCATCCCGAGCCCGCGGATCGGACGAGACCCGGCTCGGGCGCGCGTCCGGCTCCCGGCCAGCAGGTCGCGGGCGAGGACGAGGGCGGCCCAGCCGCGGGCAAGGCGCGCGGCGTCGTCCGCCTCGGCC
>JAHECE010000024.1 GCA_024641895.1 Actinomycetales bacterium | reverse complement strand
CCCCCCACCCACGACCCCGAGCGCCACGAGACCCCCGAGCGCCACGAGACCCCCGAGCGCCACGAGACCCCCGAGCGCCGCGAGACCCCCGAGCGCCACGAGACCGTCGAAGGCCAGATCAGGCAAGGGTCACCGCGGCGGTGACCATGAACCCACACCCGCCCTGGTCATTCCCGGCGCCCTCGACTACGACGCCCTGCAGGGCGCGGCCCCGGCCGAGCTCGACGACGGCACACCCCTGCCCCACGGCCTCCTCGCCCGCCTGGCCTGCGACAGCGAACTCTCCCGCGTCATCTTCGGACCCGCCTCCGAAGTCCTGGACTCCGGACGCACCAAACGCCTGTTCACCCCCGGCCAACGCCGCGCCATCATCGCCCGCGACCGACACTGCCAATACCCCGGCTGCGACGCACCACCAGCAGAAGGCGAGATCCACCACTCCATCTGGTGGTACGCCCAACACGGCACCACCCGAGCCGACGACGGCATCCTGCTCTGCTGGCACCACCACACCCACGTCCACACCCACGCCATCACCATCACCCGCGCCACCGGCAAAGACACAGCCGGACCAGGCACCACCAACCCCGCACCCCGCAACCCCGCACCCCGCAACCACTGGCAATTCTTCAACCGCCACGGCCACCACATCCACGACCCCCGCACCACCACACCCCAGCACCCCTGGCAACTCCACGCCTGAGCGAGCTGACATGACCACGTCCGAACCGGCCCATCCAGGTCTCCTCACGGGCGCCATTCAGCCGTTCAGGCGACAGGACGCTCGGCGGACCGGCGAGGCGAAGACACCCCGAGCAGCCCCGCCCTGCCGAGGAAAGGTGCAGCGTGCCCGACGAGGCGCGGCGTGCCCGTGGAGCGGCGGTCCAACGGCGCGAGCCGGTCGAGCGCAAGCCTCAGCTCAGCAGCCCCCGCAGCCGGCCGCCCTCGGCAGGCCTACTCGTGCGTCAGCACGACCTTGCCGAACGCCTCCCCGCTCGCAAGGCGAGCGAAGGCATCGGCAGCCTCGGCCATCGGCCGGACCGAGTCGATCGCCGGTCGCACCCCGGCTGCGACGAGGAAGGCCTGGACCGCGACCAGCTCCGCCCGGGTCCCCGCCGTCACGCCGTGAACCCGCAGCCCACGGAAGAACATGCGACGGAGATCGGCCGACGGCGCATCACCCGCGGTCGCTCCGGCGACGACGACGACTCCGCCTGGCTTCAACGCCTTGAGGGAGTGGGACCAGGTGGCCTCGCCGACCACTTCCATGACGGCATCGACCTGCTCGGGGAGCCGCGCCCCGGTCTCGAACGCCTGATGCGCCCCGAGCTCGACCGCTCGCCTCCGTCGACCCGGATCGCGACCGGTCACCCATACCCGCAGCCCGGCAGCACGCCCGAGCACGATGGCAGCCGTGACGACCCCGCCGCCCGCACCCTGGACAAGGACGGTCTGCCCCGGTCTCAATCCGGCGGCGGTGAACAGCATGCGATACGCGGTGAGATAGGCCGTCGGCAGGCTCGCAGCTTCTGCCCAGGTCAGCGCGGGTTCCTTGGGTACGAGGTTCCTCGCCGGCACCCAGACCTCCGGCGCCATCGTGCCGGGGAAGCGCTCCGACAGGAGGGTTCGCCTCGGGTCAAGCGTCTCGTCGCCGTCGAATCCCGCGGACGCGACGACGCAGTGGACGATCACGTCGCGACCGGAATCGTCCACGCCGGCGGCATCGGTGCCGAGCACCATCGGCAGCTGGTCGGGCCTCAACCCGACGCCGCGAAGGCTCCAGAGGTCGTGATGGTTGAGCGACACGGCCCGGACTCGCACTCTGACCCACTCCGCGGGAACGATCTCCGTCGCGGCGGCGGTCAACGGTCCGTCGACCACTGCCAGTCCGTCGAGCGAGCCCTGGGCATCGTGACTTACGGCGTAGACATAGGTCATGACCCAGGGCTAGCACACACGTCAACCCCGGGACGGGACGAAGGTGAGTTGTCGGCGGCCGTGAACGATCCCGGGTGGTCCCCAGCCGCTCGACCGGCGGCAGGCGACTCAGCCGCCCGCGAACGGCGGTAGCACGTCGACGACGTCGTCCGGGGCCACGCCAGTGCGATCGTCACCCCGCAGCCCGCTGACGAGCACCGAGCAGCGGCTGAGGACGCGTTCGAGGCCGGCTCCGTGGAGCGCGACCATCGCGGAGCGCAGCTCGCCGACCGTGACCCCGGTCAGCACGTCGGACTCTCGGCCTGCGGCCTCGGCAGCCGCCGCGAAGTATCGGACCGTCGGCACGTCAGGGCGTCCCGGCCCTGCCGTCGCGCTCGGCCCACTCGGCGGCGAGCCGCTCGATCTGGATGCAGCCGGCCGCGACGGCGGCCTCGGTGCCGCCCTGCTGCCCGGCCGCGTAACCGAGCAGGAAGAGGGTGATGGGCACTGCCGGGCGATCCACACCGTGCGCGACGTCCCGCGCGACGTCCAGCAGCCGGGCGACGTCGACAGGGGCACCCTTCGCCCCGAGGACGTCGGCGAGCTCAGCCGTCCAGTCGTCGATCCGTCCAGCCGGACGCCGACCTCGGGGCTGCTCCGCGGAGTCCGATCCGGCCATGGTGCTCCTCCTCGCGACGGGCGTCGGACCGCGACGTTCGCTGGTCCCTCTGACGCGGCTCATCGTCGCACGCATGACGCCGGTGAGCGTCGAGCACCGCACGGGTTACCGCAGGCTTACGGAATCGACGTATGAGTGGCGTGGCAGCCCGGACCAGCAGAGACTGTCCCGGTGGACGATGGCCGGCACCCGCCTCGCGGCTCGACGACGACGCGACCGCTGCCTGCCGGCACGCGCGTCCTGGCCGGCCTGGCGGGTATCGCCACCGCGTCCGTCGCTGTCGGCACCGCCGCCGTGGTCGCGGCGGTCGTCGCCCCGAGCGCGACGACGCTCCTCGCTCTAGGCGCCACCTTCATCGACCTGACCCCGGCCTGGCTCAAGGACGCTGCGATCGCCGCCTTCGGCACCAAGGACAAGCTGGCGCTCCAGGTCGGCGTGATCATCGTCATCGCGACGCTGGGTGCCCTCGCCGGCATCCTCGGCGCGAAGCGCTGGGCCTGGGGCGCCGCCCTCGTGATCGCGCTGAGCGCCGTCGCAGGACTCGCCGCGCTCACTCGTCCCGGCGCAGCCGCCATCGACGCGGTGCCGAGCCTGGTCGGTGCCCTGGCCGGCACAGCCGTCCTGTGGGCCCTGCTCAAACGCCTGCGCTACCTGGACGACCCCGACCACACCTACTACGCCGACGACGCCTACGCCCGCTCAGCCGACGTGCAGCCGGCCATGCGCCGCCGTTCCTTCGTCGCCCTCAGCGCAGGAGCGTTCGTCCTCGGCGCCCTTGCCTCCTTCGGCGGGCAGGTACTCGGCGGCGCGCGCGCCGCTGTGGAAGGCGTCCGGTCGGCCCTCCGTCTCCCGCCGGCGGCCCGGAAGGCCCCCGCGCTGCCCGACGGCGTCCAGGTCGACGGCGTCGGGCCTTTCGTGAGCTCGAACAAGGACTTCTACCGGATCGACACGGCCCTCACGCCGCCGACGGTCGATCCGGCGACCTGGGTCCTGCGGGTGCACGGACTCGTCGAGCGCGAGGTCGAGATCACCTTCGACGAGCTGCTCGCGGAAGACCTCGTGGAGGCCTGGGTCACCCTTGCCTGTGTGTCGAACGCGATCGGCGGCGACCTGATCGGCAACGCCAAGTGGCTCGGCTACCCGATCCGCAACCTTCTCGCGCGGGCCGGCCCGTTGGCGGACGCCGACATGGTCCTGTCCACCAGCGCAGACGGGTTCACCGCCTCGACGCCGCTCGAGGTGCTCCTCGACGACCGGGACGCCCTCCTGGCCGTCGGGATGAATGACGAGCCCTTGCCCGTGCCGCACGGCTTCCCCGTCCGCATGGTGGTGCCCGGGCTCTACGGCTTCGTCTCGGCGACCAAGTGGGTCGTCGACCTCGAAGTCACCCGCTTCCGAGACGCGACGGCGTACTGGACGGTCCGCGGCTGGGCGCCCCGAGGCCCCGTCAAGACAGCGTCGCGCATCGAGGTCCCCCGCGGCGGTCGCGTCCGACCTGGACAGGTCAAGGTCGGCGGAAGCGCGTGGGCTCAGCACCGAGGGATCGACAAGGTCGAGGTCCGCGTCGACGACGGCCCGTGGCAGGAGGCAGAGCTGGCGTCGGTTCCCGGCCTCGACACGTGGCGTCAATGGGCGTTCACGTGGAACGCGACGCCCGGTCAGCACACCCTCGAGGCGAGAGCGAGCGACCCCGACGGGCCGCAGTCCGAGGAGCGTGGCCCCGCAGCGCCGGACGGTGCCACCGGGCTGCACGCGATCACGGTGACGGTCGAGGAGTAGACGTCGACGGGTTGGACCGGCGGCCTCGTCGCCGGCTCCCCAGGGCGCCCGCGGCCTCTCAGGCGTCGTCCGCGAGACTCTCCGCGCGGACGAGATCCTCCCAGGTGTCGACGTCGACGGCGTAGCCCCCGATGTCGGGTACGTCGACGAGGGTCAACCCGTCGAGCAGACGGCGGACGGAAGCGTTGCGCACTCCCCCGCCGGAAGCCAGGACGTCGAGCGCGACGTCGAGGCTCGCACGTCGGTAGATCCCGACGAGCGGCTGTCGCCTGCCCTGGGCATCCACCAGCACGGCGCCGTCGGCACCCCCGACCGCCGCATCGGATTCGGCGTCGGCTGCGAGCGCACCGAACAACGAGTCAACGGCCCCGGCTGCGCGAGGCACGTCGCACGCGAGGACCAGCACATGGGCGCTGCCCGGTCCGAGCGCGGCCAGTCCCGCGGCGATGCCGGCGACCGGACCCCCGTCGGGCGGGATCTCGAGCGTGGTGATCGCACCTGGTGGCGCCACCGCGGAAGGCCCGACGACGACCACCCGGCGGGCACCGCCGGCGGCCTCGAGAGTGCGGTCGATCAGTCGTCGCCCGGCAACGAGCACCTCCGGCTTGCTCACGCCGTCAAGCCGCCTGGCGCGACCACCGGCGAGCACCAGAGCGTCGTGGTCGGGACGAGGAGCAGGTCGCCGCGGCCACGCCTGCTCGAGACGCGGGTCACTCACCGGACGGGAGGCCGGCTCAGGACGGGGCGCGTCTTCCTCAGGTGGCACGCCGCCAGCTCCCGGATCGACCGCCCGTCTTGCTGAGCAGTCGGACGCCGGCGATCTCCACACCGCGATCGAGACCCTTGACCATGTCGACGATCGCCAGGGCGGCGACGGACACCGCCGTCATCGCCTCCATCTCGACCCCGGTTCGGTCGGCGGTGCGCACCGTCGCTTCGACGCGCACGCCCTCGTCGAGGATCTGGAGGTCGACGACGACGCCGTGCACGCCGATCACGTGGGCGAGCGGCAGGAGGTCCGGTGTCCGCTTGGCGGCCGCGATCCCGGCGATCCGCGCAACGGCCAGCACGTCGCCCTTGGGGACGCTGCCGTCCCGGAGCGCGGCGACGACCTCGGGCGCGCAGCGGACGAGGCCTTCAGCGGTCGCGGCGCGGATCGTCGGCTGCTTGGCGGTCACGTCAACCATCCGGGCCCGGCCCGAGGCGTCGAGGTGGGTGAAGTCGGCCGCGGTCATCCGAGAGGTCCCCTCGTGAGCATCACCGGCACGACGTCACCGGCCCGGACTGCGCCGACCCCTGCTTCGACGACGCCAAGCCCGTTCGCGGACGCCAGCGTCGCGGCAAGGTGGGACGAGGACCCTCGCGCACCCGCCGGCCGGACGGTCCATCCGGTGGCCCCGAAGGTGGCCTGCACGGGGATGTACTGCCGCCGCGCCCCGGCGGCACGCCAGCTCGAGGTCGCGCGCGCCTCGACCACGAGCCGCTCCACCGCGGATACGGGCAGTCCTCGAAGGATCTGCAGAGCCGGCCGCACGAACACCTCGAACGAGACGAACACGCTCACCGGGTTCCCGGGCAGAGCGAAGAAGGGGACCAGAGTCTCCTCCCGGCCGCCACGCGGGATGAGACCGAAGCCCTGAGGCTTACCGGGCTGCATCGCGACCGACGTGAAGGTACCGCCCGCGGTGCGAGGGAGAACGATCGCGTCCCAGTCGAACGACGGGTCCGTCGGGTCGGTCGACGGCGCGCCGCCCGCGTCGCCGACCGCCTCCGTCAGCCAACCGAACCGCTTGGTCAGGTGCTCCTTGACGACGTCGTACGCACCGACGCTGATGCCGCCGGAGGTGACGATCGCGACGACGGAGCGATCCGCGAGCGCCGCATCGAGCGCGAGACCGAACTTCTCCGAGTCGTCGGTGACGACTCCGAACCGGACCGGTTCGCCGCCGGCCTCGGCGACGGCAGCGTGGAGCAGGTAGGAGTTCGAGTCGGGAATCATGCCGCGTGGCACGGGCCGGGCCGGCCCCGGCGGGACGAGCTCGCTACCGGTCGAGATCACGACGACCTTGGGCGCAGGGTAGGCCATGACGCCGCTGTGGCCCGTCGCGGCGGCGGCGGCGATGTCAGCCGGCCCGAGGACGCGGCCCGAGCGCATGACTCTGGCGTAGGTGAGCACGTCCTCGGCCTGCCGCCGGACGTGCTCACCGGCCCGAGTCGGTGCGTAGACCTCCACCCAGTCTGTACCGCCGTCCGTCGCCTCGACCGGAATCACGGCCTCGGCCGACTGCGGGAACGGTGCGCCGGTCATGATGCGCGCACACGTTCCCGGCAGGATCAGCGGCTCCGCCTTGGAGCCGGCCGGGATGTCCGCCACCACGCGGAGCTGGATCGGCGCCGTCGGTGTTGCGCCGATGACGTCGTTGACCCGAACGGCATAGCCGTCCATCGCGGCGTTGTCGAAGGGGGGGACATCGGTGCGCGAGCGCACGTCGGCACCCAGCACCAGACCGTGCGCCCGATCAAGCGCCACCTCGACCGGCAGGCCGGGCCCGAGCCCGGACACCGCCGCGAGAACGGCCGCGCGATGTTCCTCGACCGTCCTCACGGGAGCACCCTTTCACGCCCACGAGGTTCCCCACCCCGGCTTGCGACCGCGACGACGGCGCGTGGCGCGTCCGGGCCGCTTCGCGATCCCTCCGGCGCACCCGATCGGTGCTCGGCCAGGTGCAGCCGCCAGGCCGCGTAGCCCCCGGCCAGGTGCAGCACATCGCGCCGTCCGGCGGCTCGGAGCAGGCTCGCCGCCTCGGCCGAGCGGAGGCCGACCGAGCAGTACAGGACGACCGGCACGCCGAGCGGCAGGTCCGCGAGACCGTCGCCCGCGCGCAAGACCGCCAACGGCACCACGCGCGAACCCGGGATGGCGCCGGCGCGGTGCTCGGCGACGTCACGCACGTCGACCAGGACGGGCGGGGAGTCGCCACGAAGCAAACCCGCCAGCTCCGCGGAGTCGACGCGCCCGAGCGCCGACAGACCGGCGGGCTCCTCGCCGCGAGCACCGGCGGGCTCCGCAGCGCCGGCGTCACCTACCTCGCCGGCTGCGCCGGGCTCTCCCGTCCGTTCGTCGGGCTCCCCCGCCCGTTCGTCCCTCGCGAGGTCGGCCACCCGACCCGGCCCCCGCCGCAGCGGGATCTCCCGCCACCGGGCGGCACGTGCATCGAGCACGAGCACCCGGCCGAGCAACGGCTCCCCCGTCCCGACGATCAGCTTCACCGCCTCGGTCGCCATCAGCGCGCCGACCTGACCGCACAGGGCCCCCAGCACGCCGGCCTCGGCACACGAGAGCACCTCTCCCGGCGCGGGCGGCTCAGGGAAGAGATCGCGCAGGTCGACGCCCTCGCCCTGGGGCGGCCGAGACCAGAAGACGGACACCTGGGCGTCGAACCCGAGCACCGAGCCCCACACCAACGGGGTGCCCAGCTCCGCGCACGCGTCGTTCACGGCGTACCGGGTCGGAAAGTTGTCACTGCCGTCGAGCACCACGTCGTAGCCGGACAGCACGTCCCGGGCGTTCGCCGACGTCAGGTCGACGTCGTGCCGCACGATGTCGAGACCCGGGTCGATCGCCAGGAGCGCGTCGCGCGCGCTCTCGGTCTTCCGGCGACCGACGTCGCTCGTGCCGTGCAGCACCTGCCGCTGGAGATTGGTCCTGTCGACTTCGTCACGGTCGACGACGCCCAGACGGCCCACACCGGCCGCGGCAAGATAGAGCAGCGCGGGCGAGCCGAGACCGCCGGCGCCGACGACGCACACGGCCGCGCCGCGCAGCCGGCGCTGCCCGAGATCCCCGACCTGCGGAAGGAGGGCATGGCGGGAGAACCGCACCACGTCTCCTGGCGAGAGGGGCGGCCCGGGCTCCACGAGCGGACGCATCGAACGAAGGGTCGCAGGGGCACGCACGAGAGGCAACCGTGCCCCTGCCGTGCGGCCAAGACTCCCCTAGCGACCGGCGCCGTCCGTAAGGACGTGAAAGGGTGGGCGCATGCAGATCTGGCCCGGCCACCCGTACCCGCTCGGCGCGACGTTCGACGGGAGCGGCACGAACTTCGCGCTCTTCTCGAGCGTCGCCGACCGTGTCGAGCTGTGTCTCTTCGACGACGACGACGTCGAGACCCGGATCGAGATCGAAGAGACGGACGCGCACGTCTGGCACGCCTACCTGCCCGGACTCACGCCGGGTCAGCGGTACGGCTACCGCGTGCACGGCCCCTACGACCCCACGAACGGCCACCGTTGCGACCCGTCGAAGCTGCTGCTGGACCCGTATGCGAAGGCGATCGACGGCCAGATCGACGGCGACCGCTCCCTCTTCTCCTACTACTTCGGCAACGAGACGCAGCGGAACACCGAGGACTCCGCGGCGCACATGATGACGGCCGTGGTCACCAACCCGTACTTCGACTGGGGCCACGACCGACCGCCGAAGCACGAGTACCACAACAGCGTCATCTACGAGGCACACGTCAAGGGAATGTCCCAGCAGCACCCTGACGTCCCGGACGAGATCCGCGGGACGTACGCGGGTATGGCGCATCCGGCGATGATCGACCACCTCGTCGACCTCGGCGTCACGGCGGTCGAGCTGCTCCCGGTGCACCAGTTCGTCAACGACCCGATCCTGCAGGGCAAGGGTCTGAGCAACTACTGGGGCTACAACACCATCGGGTTCTTCGCCCCGCACAACGCGTACTCCTCACTGGGCGCCCGAGGCGAACAGGTCCAGGAGTTCAAGTCACTGGTCAAGGCGCTGCACGCCGCGAACATCGAGGTCATCCTCGACGTGGTCTACAACCACACGGCCGAGGGCAACCACATGGGCCCGACCCTGTCGTTCCGCGGGATCGACAACGCCTCGTACTACCGGCTCGTCGACGGCGACGCCGCGCACTACTTCGACACCACCGGCACCGGCAACTCCCTGCTGATGCGCAGCCCGCACGTCCTCCAGCTGATCATGGACTCGCTGCGCTACTGGGTCACAGAGATGCACGTCGACGGCTTCCGATTCGACCTCGCCGCAACCCTGGCCCGCCAGTTCCACGAGGTCGACAAGCTGTCGGCGTTCTTCGACCTCATCCAGCAGGACCCGGTCATCTCGCAGGTCAAGCTCATCGCCGAGCCGTGGGACGTCGGCGACGGCGGCTACCAGGTCGGCGAGTTCCCCCCGCTGTGGACCGAGTGGAACGGCAAGTACCGCGACGACGTCCGCGACTTCTGGCGCGGAGAGCCGTCCTCGCTGGCCGAGTTCGCCAGTCGGATCACCGGCTCCTCGGACCTCTACGGCCATTCGGGACGCAGCCCGATCGCCTCGATCAACTTCGTGATCGCCCACGACGGCTTCACGCTCAACGACCTCGTGTCCTACAACGAGAAGCACAACGAAGCGAACGGCGAGGGTGGCGCGGACGGAGAGAGCAACAACTCGTCGTGGAACTGCGGCGCCGAGGGTCCGACCAAGGACAAGGAGGTCATGCGCCTGCGCCACCGGCAGCGCCGCAACTTCCTCGCCACGCTCATGCTCTCCCAGGGCGTACCGATGATCTGTCACGGCGACGAGCTCGGCCGGACCCAGCTCGGCAACAACAACGGCTACTGCCAGGACAACGCGCTCACCTGGATCGACTGGGACCTGTCCAAGGACGATGCAGCCCTGCTCGAGTTCACCCGCCAGGTCGTGAAGATGCGCAAGGACCACGCCGTGCTGCGGCGTCGGCGTTTCTTCCGCGGCTCGGCCGACCACGGCGGCGAGTCCGGGATCGGCGACATCGCGTGGTTCAGCCCCCTGGGCGAGCACATGTCGAACGAGGACTGGAACCACGCGTACGCCCGGTCCGTGATGGTCTTCCTCAACGGCGAGAAGATCTTCGAACCCGGTCCCCGGGGCGAGCGGATCGTCGACGACTCCCTGCTGGTCCTGCTCAACGCCCACGCGAGCGACCTGGACTTCGTCCTGCCCCCGGCGGCGTACGGAAAGCAGTGGAGCGCACTCCTCGACACGGACGAGCACCTCAAGCCCGGGACCACGTTCCGGGCCGGGACGACCGTGACCCTCGAAGGTCACAGCGTCGTCGTCCTCGTCCGATCCTCCCAGGAGGCCTGATCGTGGGTGCGCGAAGCCTGCCCGGTCCCGGCAATCGACTCCCGAACACCACCTACCGGCTCCAGCTGGGCCCCGACCTGTCGTTCGACCAGGTGACAGAACGCCTGGACTACTACGTCGACCTCGGCGTCACCGATCTCTACCTGTCCCCGATCCTGCAGGCCGGCCCGGGTTCGACGCACGGCTACGACGTCGTCGACCACGACCGCATCAGCGACGTCATGGGCGGCCGGGAGGAATTCCAGCGGTTCGCCGAGGCGGCACACGCGCGGGACCTCGGCGTGATCGTCGACGTCGTCCCCAACCACATGGCCGTGCCGACGCCCGCGTACCACAACCGTGCGCTGTGGTCCGTGCTGGCCGAGGGGCCCGAGTCGCCGTACGCGGCCTGGTACGACGTCGACTGGACCTCGTCCCGGTCACGGGTCCTCATGCCGGTCCTGGGCTCCCGGATCGGTGACGTGCTCGGCGCAGGCGAGCTCACCGTGGACGAGATGGTCATCCCCGGTCTCGACCTCGAATCACACCCGGTGCTCCGGTACTACGACCACGTCTTCCCGATCCGGAAGGGCACCGAGTCGCTCTCGCTCGCCGAGCTCGTCGACCGCCAGCACTACCGCCTCGCCTACTGGCGGGTGGCGGACGAGGAGCTGAACTACCGGCGCTTCTTCGACGTCGGGACGCTCGCCGCCATCCGTGTCGAGCTCCCCGAGGTCTTCGACGCCACGCACTCGCTGCTGCTCGAGCTGTTCCATGCCGGTCACATCGACGGCTTCCGGATCGATCACCCGGACGGCCTCGCGGACCCGCAGGGCTACTTCGACCGCCTCGACGAGGCCACGGGCGGCGCCTGGGTGGCCGCCGAGAAGATCCTCGAGGCGGACGAGGAGCTGCCACCGGAGTGGAAGGTCGCCGGCACCACGGGCTACGACGCGCTCTGGCGCGTGCAGGCACTCTTCGTCGAGCAGACGGGTGGTCAACAGCTCGGCAAGGTCATGCAGAAGCTCACGGGCGACAGCCCCGGTGACCTCGAGGCCATGATCGAGGCCGCCAAGCGCCAGATCGTCGACGGCCCCCTGAGCGCCGAGGTCGACCGCCTGACGTCCTTGCTCGCCGACATCTGCCTCGACGACATCCGCCTCCGGGACCATACCGGCCGCGCTCTGCGCGACTGCGTCCTGGAGCTGCTGGTCGCCTTCGATCGCTACCGCGCCTACGTCATCCCGGGCGAGGCGCCGGGGGCGACGTCGGAGCGTGTCATGGCCGCGTCCGCCGAGCGCGCCCGCGAGCACCTCGAGGGCGACCGCCTCGACACGCTCGAGGTCGTCGTCGGCCTCCTGCTCGGCCACGAGGTCGGCAGCGCCGGCCACACGCAGGAGCCCAAGCGCGCGGAGCTCATCGTGCGCTTCCAACAGGTCTGTGGCGCCGTCATGGCCAAGGGTGTCGAGGACACCGCGTTCTATCGCTGGACGCACCTGGTCAGCCTGTGCGAGGTCGGCGGGTCGCCGCAGACGTTCGGCATCCGGCCCGACGAGCTGCACGCCTGGGCACGCCAGGCTCAGGCCCAGATGCCCGCGACCATGACCGCCGGCTCCACGCACGACGCCAAGCGCGGCGAAGACGTCCGCGCCCGCATCGACGTCCTCAGCGAGTACGCGGAGGACTGGGTCGAGCTCATCGGCAGGCTGCGCGACCTCACCGCCGAGGTGCGCCCGAGCGCCCTCGACGGCAGGGCCGAGAACCTCTTGTGGCAGACCCTCGCGGGTACCTGGACGCCCGACGGCCCGATCAGCGCGGACCGGCTCACCGCCTACCTCGAGAAGGCGAGCCGCGAGGCAAAGACCTGGACCTTCTGGACTGCGCCCGACCAGGCGGCCGAGGCGGCCCTCGCCGGCTACGCGACGCACCTGGTCACCGACCCGGACGTTGCCGCGCTGTTCCAGGCGTGGGTGAAGAAGACCTCCTCGGCCGTGCGCACCACGGTGCTCGGCACCAAGCTCGTCCAGCTGACGCTGCCGGGCGTGGCAGACGTCTACCAAGGCACCGAGTCCACCGTCACCGCCCTGGTCGACCCGGACAACCGCGGCCCGGTCGACACCGAACCGCTCGCGCGACGGCTCAAGCGGCTCGACGACGGCGCGACGCCGACCGGCCTGGCCGACGAGAAGCTCGCGCTCACCGCGGCCGCCTTGCGGCTGCGGCGCGCCCACCCCGGCGCCTTCGTCGGGGCGGAGGCAGGCTACAAGCCGTTGCCGACCTCCACCGGTCACGCTGTGGCGTTCGCGCGCACGCAGGACGGGGAGGCGAAGGCGATCACGGTGGTCGCCCGGCTCAACGTCTCGCTGCATGCGCAAGGAGGCTGGGACGAGCACACGGTCGTCCTGCCGGAAGGCCAGTGGCGGAACGTGCTGGCGGGACCCGACGCCGAGCCGATCGACGGCGGGCAGCAGGACCTGGCCGCACTGCTCAAGGCCAAGCCGGTCGCGTTGCTCGAAGCCGTCGAGAAGCGACCGAAGGGGGCCTATGTGCGCATGCTCGAGGCCGTCAGCGCGGCGACGGGAGCCGCGGCCAGCGCGGCGACGGGAGCCGCGACGCAGCGGTGACGACCGCCGGCGGCACGACCGCTGAACGACCTACCGGAGGCGAGTACACATGACGTCGGAACGACTCACGGTCTGGGCCCCCCGGGCGCAAACGGTCGCGCTCGTGCTGCCCGCGCAGGGCCGCACCGTCGAGATGGCGGCCGGGGACGACGGCTGGTGGTCTGCGCCGGCCGTGACCGCGGGCACCGACTACGCCTTCAGCCTGGACGGCAGCCCGGCCCTGCCCGATCCTCGCAGCGCCTGGCAGCCCGAGGGCGTCCACGCTCCGAGCCGAGCCTTCGACCCGACGGCGTTCACCTGGCCGCCGGGCTGGGCCGGGCGCGACGCCCGGGGCGCCGTGCACTACGAGCTGCACATCGGCACGTTCACGCCGGAAGGAACGCTCGACTCGGCCATCGGCCGGATCGACCACCTGGTCGAGCTCGGCGTCGAGATGGTGGAGCTCATGCCGGTCGCGGCGTTCGCCGGCAACCACGGCTGGGGCTACGACGGCGTGGGTCTCTACGCGGTCCACCAGGCGTACGGCGGCCCTGCGGCGCTGCAACGCTTCGTCGCCGCGGCTCACGAGCGGGGCCTGGCCGTCTGCCTCGACGTCGTCTACAACCACCTCGGTCCGACCGGGAACTACCTGGCCCGGTTCGGCCCGTACTTCAGCGACCGGCACACCACCCCGTGGGGCGAGGCCGTCAACCTCGACGGCCCCGACTCCGGCCCGGTCCGCGAGTTCCTCCTCGGCAACGCGCTGCGCTGGTTCGCCGACTTCGGGATCGACGCGTTGCGCCTCGACGCGATCCATGCGCTCGTCGACGACTCGACGACCCACGTCCTCGCAGAGCTCGCCGAGCGGACCGCGGCACTGTCCGCCGAGCTGGGTCGGCCGCTCTCGCTCACGGCCGAGTCGGACCTCAACCAGCCGAAGGTCGTCCTCCCGACCGCCGAGGGGGGCCTGGGGATGACCGCGCAGTGGGCCGACGACGTCCACCACGCGCTGCACACCCTCATCACCGGGGAGCGGCACGGCTACTACGTGGACTTCGGCAGCCTCGAGGTCCTCGACAAGGCCCTGACCAAGGTCTTCGTGCACGGTGGGGAGTACTCGACCTTCCGCGAGGTCGTCTGGGGCGCACCCGTTCCGCTCGAGATGGGCGGACACGCGTTCCTCGTGTGCGCCCAGAACCACGACCAGGTAGGCAACCGGGCCATCGGGGACCGACCCAGCCGGGTGCTGACCGACGGGCAGCTCGCGATCGAGGGCGCCGTGATCCTCGCAGGGCCGTTCACTCCGATGATCTTCATGGGCGAGGAGTGGGGCGCGAAGACGCCCTTCCAGTTCTTCACCGACTTTCCCGAGGAGTGGCTCGCGGACGCCGTGCGCAAGGGCCGTGCCGAGGAGTTCGGCTCGCACGGCTGGGACGTGCTGTACGGCGGTCCCGTCGAGGTGCCGGACCCGCAGGCCCGCTCGACCTTCGAGGCGAGCAAGCTCGACTGGTCGGAACTCGAGCAGCCCGACCACGCCCGCCTGCTCGAGTTCTACCGGTCGCTGATCAGGCTGCGCCGGAACGTGCCCGAGGTCGCCTCCGACGACCGCACGGTCACCTCGCTGTCGTACGACACCGCGGACGGGTCGTGGTTCGTGCTGAACCGCGGCGGCGCCGCCGTCGTCGTCAACCTCGCGGCCCAGGAGCGGGTGATCCCCCTCGCGGGCGCCGACCGGCGCCACGTGCTCCTGGCCTGGGAGCCTGCCGCTCTGGGCGAGGACACCGTGACCCTGCCGGGGCACGACGTCGTCATCCTCGGCGCCCCGCGGACCTGACCTGCCTCGTCGAGAACCCGGGTGCGGCACCTGATCCCAGGTCCTGGGCGCCCGGGCTCCCCGCGGCAGGCCGCGGCGTAGCCTGCCGTGAGCCGATGACGAGCCTGAGACATGAGGAGCACCAGATGGCACTGCCCGCCGACCCGGCACCGGAGCTTGCCCAGTACGCCCACCCGGAGAAGCTCGTCACCACCCAGTGGCTCGCCGACCACCTCACCGATGACGGCCCGCGCGACGGGCTCGTGGTGATCGAGTCGGACGAGGACATCCTCGTCTACGACACGGGACACATCCCCGGCGCCGTCCGGTTGGACTGGCACCTCGACCTCAACGACCAGGTCGTGCGCGACTACGTCGACGGCGAGGCCTTCGCCGCCCTGTGCGGCGCGAGGGGCATCACCCGCGACAGCACGGTGGTCTTCTACGGCGACAAGTCGAACTGGTGGGCGGCCTATGCGCTCTGGGTGTTCGAGCTGTTCGGCCACCCCGACGTGCGACTCCTCGACGGCGGCCGCGCCGCCTGGCAGAGCGAGGGCCGGCCGCTCGTACGCGGGTTCGTCGAGCGCGATTCCACCGAGTACCCGGTGATCGAGCGGGACGACACCCGGATCCGGGCCTTCCGGGACGACGTCCTGGCGCACCTCGGCAACCCGCTCATCGACGTCCGGTCCCCAGCCGAGTACACGGGCGAGCGGACGCACATGCCCGACTACCCCGACGAGGGTGCCCTGCGCGGCGGGCACATCCCGACCGCAGCCTCCGTCCCGTGGGCGCGGGCCGCGGCCGAGGACGGCCGCTACCGCTCGCGTGCCGAGCTCGAGGCGCTGTACCAGGGCGAGGCCGGCCTCGCCCCCGATGATGACGTCATCGTCTACTGCCGCATCGGGGAGCGGTCCAGCCACACATGGTTCGCGCTGACGTACCTGCTCGGGATGACGAACGTGCGCAACTACGACGGCTCCTGGACCGAGTGGGGCAGTGCTGTGCGGGTCCCGGTCGTCCAGGGCGCCGATCGGGGCCAGGTGCCGGCCGGCCTGACGAAGCGGTCGCAGGCGTGAGCCTCCCCGCGAAGCTGGCGGAGGTCGTCGACGACTTCGCTTCCCTGACCCCGAGGGACCGGCTCGAGCTGCTGCTGGAGTTCGCCGACGAGCTCCCGGAGCTCCCCGCGCGGTACGGCGAGCACCCCGAGCTGCTCGAGCGGGTCCCCGAGTGCCAGTCGCCTCTCTTCCTGGCGGTCGAGGTCGACTCCGGGCCGCAAGCGCGCGTCGACCTCTTCTTCTCCGCGCCGCGGGAAGCCCCGACGACGCGCGGCTTCGCCGGCATCCTGCACGCCGGCCTCGACGGGGAGAGCGCCGAGACGGTGCTCGGGGTCTCCGCCACCGTCCTGGACGACCTCAAGCTGGCCGAGGTCGTGAGCCCGCTGCGGATGCGTGGGATGGCCTCGATGCTCCGCCGGATCCAGGGCCAGGTCCGGGCTGCCCAGGCAGGCTGACGGGCAGCCCGCCCCGGTCGAGCCGCCGACCAGATGTTCACCCGCTGACCAGGCCGGCCTCGCACGCGGCTGCTCGGGTGGATAGGCTCGCCATGCCTTCACCCCGCTCACAGAGGAGCCGCTCCAGTGGCCCGGATCGTCATCGTTCTCACCGAGGATGCCCTGCGTCCGTCCGACGCCGCGCACATCGCGGCGCTGCACCCGGAGCCGGAGGTCACCGTCGAGGTGCTCGTGCCGGCGGACACCGAGCAGAACGTCGTCGCCTCGATCATCGATCACCTGGGCCTGCTCGAGCTGCGCCAGGCGTGGGACGACGTGGTCGGGCGCCACCCCACACCCGAGAAGGCCCGGTCGTATGCCGCGGCGGCGCTGAACGCCTCGGTCGCCGAGCTGGAGCACGCCGGCGTCGCGGCTCGGGGACGCGTCGTAGCCGACGACCCCTTGCCGGATCTGGCCAAGACGATCGCGGCGACGTCCGCCACCGAGCTCTTCGTGGTCACCAAGCCGCAGATGCTCGAAGACACCTTCCACCGCGACTGGGCACACCGTGCGCGTGAGGCCTTCGGCCTACCGGTGCTGCACTTCTACACCGGTACGGAGTTCATCGGGTCCTGAAGCCCGCCTCAGCCCCGGCCGGTCCCGGGATGGTGGTGGGCGAA
>JAHECE010000202.1 GCA_024641895.1 Actinomycetales bacterium | reverse complement strand
GGACGTCGTTGCGGTGCCACGGCCGGATGCCGTTCCGCGCCTGAGTAGCCGCCCCCGCTTTCGCGGGCGAGGCAGCCCGAACCGTCGTGCTCTCAGTCATCATGGCCTCCGCGCGGGGCCGGCGCCGTCGGGGCCAGGTAGACGTCCCGCAGCGACGAGCCGAAGAACGACCCGAACGCCGCGAGCGAGCCCAGCTTCCCTTGCCCTGAGGATCGGAACGTGGTCATCTGCTTCGCGAAGTCCTTCACCAGGATCCGCAGCACGCCCGCACCGAGCACCTCGCCCTGCGCACCCGGCGGGACGTGGCCTTGCAGCAGGGTGATGTAGAGGGTCGAGGTGTCGCGCCAGACATCCAGCCCGGGGTCGTCCTTGACGTACTTGAAGCCGTACATCGTGACCGGGGCGCCGGAGATGTCCCGCAACCAGAGCCGGTACCGCATCTCCCGCGCGCCGGCCTCGGCGGCCGGGACGAACAGGTTGAACCAGCCGCGCTCCACCGGCAGTCGTCCACCGAGCAGCTCGCACCGCACGTAGCCCTCGGCGGTGCCGGGGTGGTCGGCGGCGTCGACGAACCGCGCCACGTCGGGCACCCGGATGGTCAGCTCGAACATGAACCGGTGGCCGAGCTGGCGCGCGCGCTGCCATCCCGTCACGGGATCTGTCTCCCCGAGTGCGAGGTAGCCCTTCATCTGCTCCGTAAAACGGATGCTGCGCCCCTCGAGCGGGGCCTCGGGCACCGCCGTCGCCGGGGACGACGTCGGCGCGGCGGCGCTCGGCGTCGGCGTCGGCGTCGGCCGATGCTTCACCTTGGGTCGGGAGAGGGCCCGCTCGGACGCGCGGTCCGCCAGCGCCGCGATCGTGAGAGAGGGGTTGGGGCCGACCGGACCGGGCATGAGGGCGCCGTCCACCACGAAGAGGCCGGGGTAGGCGAACGACTCGCCGAACGAGTCGGCCACGCCCTCGTGGATGTGGCGCCCCATGGGAGCACCTCCGAGCGGATGGACGGTGACCACTCGCTTGGTCCACCACAGCGGGTTGTCGTGGTACGACGCCAGGAGCGCGTCGGAGATCCCGCGCATCGTGTCGCGCATGGCCGTGAAGTAGGACATGGACGTAGCCGAGGTCCAGGCGACGTCCAGCTCGCCGTCGCGCAGGGTGATCCGCCCGTCAGCCACGTCGCGGCCCATGCCGAGCAACGGCAGGGCGCTGCTGGTGAGGCGCCCCTGGCCGATCATCCGCGCGACCTCCGCCGAGATCGTCGATTCGTTCCGTCTCTGCAGGCGGTACTTCAGGAGGTCGGCCGCGACCGCCGCCGCCCGTTCCAGGGAGGACGTCACCCGAGACGTCTCGATGAGCCAGTTGGCGAACTCGGGGAAGCCGGCCTCCTGCACGTAGTAGCCACGACCGTCTCCGCCGTCGACAGCATCTGGGACTCGGATCGCGGTGGTGATCACGGGCCCGTGGCTGCCGTCGATCAGCCGGACGGCCCCTGATGGACGCTCGGCTCGGGCGCCCATCGCGAAGGTCAGGAGGTCGCCGTTACCGCTGAAGCGGGTGCCCAGCGCCCGGCCCAGGCTCGGGAGGTTGACCCGGTTGCGCAGGAGGAGTGCCGTGGTGCCGAATGTCCCGGCGCCGAGGAAGAGGTTCGCGCACCGGATCCGCCGGACGGTGCGTGAGCGACGGCCGTCGTCGTCTCGGTCCGTCCCGTACTGCTCGTACGTGACCTCGAAGCCACCACCGTCGAGAGGGGCGACCGCGGTGACCTCGGCTAGCGTGCGGATGTCGGCGCCGTGGTGCTTCGCTGCGGAGAGGTACGTGTGGTCGAGGGTGTTCTTGGAGCCTTCGTTGCAGCCGATGTCGCACTCGCCGCACAGGCGACACGTCAGGCGCGTGAGTCCGTGGATGTTGCCGTAGCCCGGTTCCGGAATCACCTGCTTGGGTGCTGCTGTGCCGCCCGGCGGCGCAAACGTGATCGCGAGGGGCGGTTGGATCGTCTCGAGCCCGAGCTTCTGGGCCGCGTCCCTCAACGCCTTGCTCTTGGGCAGGTCCGGATAGGGCGACGGCACCGGGCTGAGCATGGTCTCGACCGCGTCGTAGTGGCGGTCGAGGTCGTCGCGGCTGATCGGCCAGTTCTCGTAGCCGCCGCCCGGCAGAGGGGAGTCGTGGACGAACCAGCGCTCGTCTTTTCGCAGGAGGACGTTCGCGTAGATGAGGGAGCCGCCGCCCAGCCCGCTGGAGACGATGGCCTCGAGCTTGCGGAAGGAGCGGATGTCGAAGAGGCCGTACAGGTTGTCCTTGGGCTCCCAGAACGCCCGCGACATCTCGTACGGGTTCCTGGCAAAGCTGCCCGGTGGGTAGGCCTGGCCACGCTCGAGGAGGATCGTCGAGCGCCCGGCCTCGGCCAGGCGGTAGGCGGCGACCGAACCTCCGAAGCCCGACCCGACCACGACGGCGTCGCAGTACTCGACCTCGCCCGTGCTCGACGGCGATGCACCGTCAGCGCTCCTGGTCCGCGCCATGAGCGTCCCTTCAGTCGAATCGGCCCGTGATGAGGTGAAGCGTACTCAGGCCTCGGCGGGTGCAGGCCGTTCGTCCATGCCGCCGCCCACCGCGGTGCATGGCGGCGCCTCGACGAGCAGACGACGCCCGGACCTGTCCCGGGATCACCGCGCGCGTGGAGTCCGCAGCGGGCCCTGCGCCGCCGGTTGCGGGTCGGCGGCGGCACTCGTGGCCGCGAAGGCTACCCAGTGGGGAAATTCAGCCGTACTGTTTGCCATGGCATTGCACAGACTATAGGAGAGGCTTGATCATGGGACCTGTGGACAGGCTGGGTGGCGGCCGCGCCGACGACAACGACGACGACTCGCTCGGCTGAGCGAAGCGGGGTCACCCGCGCAGGGCGAGGACGTCGTCGGAGCAGAGGCTCCGACCACGTGACCCGTACGTCCGCGGGCGGTCCCGGTCGGGCAGGTTCGAGGAATCGCATGAGGATCCCGCGGATCTGATGCGATCGAGCAGTCACCGGCGATGGTCACCCCGGAGGAGGGGCGTCATGGCGGGTTTGCCGGGGAATCTGGGTGACGGAGCCGGCGGGGCCCGCGTTCGCGGGTCGCACGTGCGGCCGGCCGCGCCGGTCGAGGGGTTGGACGCTCCCCACCGGCCTCACTAGCCTCGAGCCATGACCGGCCGAGCGCGGCCGGGGCCGTAGGGAGGAACGGGCATGGGAATCGACGACATCATCAAGAAGGCCAAGGAAGAGGCGACCGACGAGCGGATCGACCAGGCTGCCGGGTTGCTGAAGAAGGTCGCCCCGGACCACGTCGACGAGCAGATCGACACGTACGCCGAGAAGGCCAAGGACCTCAACGACTGACAGACGTCGAGGTGTCCCGCGCGTCGCTGAGGCGCGGCAGGGGGGCGCGGGAGCCTGCGTCGTAGCGGTCGGCCCGGGACCGTCCTGGCCGGGCAGCGGGGCCGGGATCGGTACCATCGACGCGGCCCCGTCCCAACCCATGCCTGGAGCCCTTGTGCCCGACCTTCGCCTGACCGTCGACGGAGCCGACCGTGACGTCGCGGCCGGAGCCACGGGGTTCGACCTGTATGCCGATCAACGCGCCGTGGTCGCGATGCGCGTGGACGGCGAGCTCCGTGACCTCGCTGCGGCAGTACAGGCGGGGCAGGTAGTCGAGTCCGTACCGATCGACAGCCCGGACGGCCTGGCCATCCTGCGCCACTCGTGCGCCCATGTCTTGGCCCAGGCCGTCCAGGAGCTGCACCCGGCGGCCCGGCTGGGGATCGGCCCGCCCATCACGGACGGCTTCTACTACGACTTCGCGGTCGAGACCCCGTTCACGCCCGAGGACCTCGCGGCCCTCGAGAGGTCCATGGGTCGGATCGTCAAGGAGGGCCAGCGCTTCCGGCGCCGCGTGGTCACCGACGACGAGGCGCGTGCCGAGCTCGCGGACGAGCCTTTCAAGCTCGAGCTCATCGGCCTCAAGGGCTCCGGGGCCGATGCCGCGGCCGCGGCCGAGGGTGCAGGCGCCGAGGTGGGCGCCGGCGAGCTGACGATCTACGAGAACCTGCGCCGCGACGGCTCGGTGGCGTGGAGAGACCTGTGCCGAGGTCCGCACCTGCCGAGCACCCGGCTCATCGCCAACGGCTTCGCCCTGCGACGCTCGGCAGCCGCGTACTGGCGGGGCAGTGAGAAGAACCCGCAGCTTCAGCGGATCTACGGCACCGCGTGGCCCACCAAGGACGCCCTGCGCGCCTACCTGGAGCGCGTCGCCGAGGCAGAGCGGCGCGACCACCGGCGCCTCGGTGCCGAGCTCGACCTCTTCTCCTTCCCCGAGGAGATCGGCTCCGGTCTGCCTGTGTTCCACCCCAAGGGCGGGATCATCAAGATGGAGATGGAGGACTACTCGCGCAAGCAGCACATCGCCGCGGGCTACTCCTTCGTGTCCACCCCGCACGTGGCCAAGGCGCACCTCTTCCAGACCT
>JAHECE010000201.1 GCA_024641895.1 Actinomycetales bacterium | reverse complement strand
CAGGAGCGCGAGCCCGACGAGCGTGAGCGTCCCCGTGCTCGCGGTCTCGGCGGCCGGCAGCACCTGCGCGAAGTCGAGCGAGCTGAACGCGGCCGCCATGGCCATCATCGCCACGAGGAGGCCGACGTCGCCCACCCGGTTCATCACGAAGGCCTTCTTCGCGGCCGTGGCGTACTCGGGCTTCTGGTTCCAGAACCCGATGAGCAGGTACGAGGCCAGACCCACGCCCTCCCAGCCGACGAAGAGCAGCGCGTAGGAGTTGGCGAGGACGAGAATCAGCATCGCGGCGATGAAGAGGTTCAGGTACGCGAAGAACCTGCGACGGGCGACGTCGTGCTCCATGTACGCCACGGAGTAGACGTGGATGAGCGTGCCGACCCCGGTCACCAGCAGGACGAAGGCGATCGACAAGGGGTCGATGCGCAGGCCGAAAGGCACCACGAGCGAGTCGACCGGCAGCCAGGTGAACAGGTGCAGGTCCATGACCCGCTCGTCTGCGGGCAGCCCGGCCAACGCGATCGCGAGCACCGCGCCGACCACGAACGCGCTGCCCGAGGCGGCGACGCCGACCCAGTGTCCCCACGGGTCGGCCCGCCGTCCGAGCACGAGGAGGACGCCGGCGCTGACCAGGGGGATGGCGATGAGCAGGGTGGCCATCGCGAAGCTTCCGGTCGCCGGGACGACGGCGACGGCGTCCGCCGTCTCCGCCGCTGCGGGCAGCGCGAAGTGGACTTCTCCGAGCACGAGGCCGCCCTCAGCTCTTGAGCAGGTTGGCGTCGTCGACCGACACTGACCTGCGGGTTCGGAAGATGGACACGATGATCGCGAGCCCCACGACGACCTCCGCCGCGGCGACGACCATGACGAAGAAGGCTAGGACCTGCCCCGCCAGGTCGCCGTGCCACCGCGCGAACGTGACGAAGGTGAGGTTCGCGGAGTTGAGCATCAGCTCCACTCCCATGAACACGATGATCGCGTTGCGACGGACGAGCACGGTCGTCGCGCCGATCGCGAAGAGGATGACGGCGAGCACCAGGTAGTACGAGAGCGTCACGACTCCTCCTCCCGCCGGCTGCCGGGATCGAGGTCGCCGGCTTCGCCGGCGCCCGGGCCGATCAGGCCCACGACGTCGGGCCACGGCACCTCGCGCTCGAGGCCACGGATCCGCAGGACGCGGGGAACGGACTCCTCGATGGGCGCGCCGGTCGGGTCGAGCGCCGGGACGTTCGCGGCGTTGTGCCTCGCGTACACGCCGGGGGCGGGCAGGGGGGTCAGCTGACCGCCGCCGCCGAGCTGCGTCATCTTCTGCTCCGTCGTCTCCCGCTGGCCGACCTTGCGCGTGAGCCGCTGCCGGTGGGTCAGGGTGAGGGCGCCGAGCGCGGCGGTGATGAGCAGCGCCCCGGTCAGCTCGAACGCGACGACGAACTCCCCGAACACGAGCCGGGCGACCCCGACCGGGTTGGAGGCGGCGTTCGCTGCCTCGAGGCCGACCGCCGCAGGGCGGGAGCCGCCGAGGACCACGCCGATCAGGACGATGAGCAGGCCGCCTCCTGCGAGCACGCCGATCCAGCGCTGACCGCGCAGGGTCTCGACGAACGAGTCGGAGGCGTCGACGCCGACCAGCATCAGAACAAAGAGGAACAGCATCATCACGGCGCCGGTGTAGACGACCACCTGGGCAACCCCGAGGAACGGGGCCTCGAGCGCGGTGTACAGGACCGCCATGCCGATCATCACGACGACGACGGACATCGCAGCGTGCACGGCGCGGCGGGAGAACAGAAGTCCGAGCGCGCCGAGCACCATGACGGGCGCAACGACCCAGAACAGGACCTCCTCGCCGCCCGGGACGGTGCCCGTCGCGGCCAGCGTCGCCGGGAGGCCCGTCGGCACCAGCTGCGATGCCAGGATCGCCGCGCTCATGCGTGGGCTCCGGCCTCGGAGTGGGCTCCGGCATCCGTGGGCACGACCGCCGCGCCCTGGGCGGCGGTCGCCGCGCCCTGGAGGCTCTCGTCCTCCGGGCGGCGGGCCCGGACCCAGTCCACCTGCCCCTGCGAGGGACCTCCGACGGCGCCCCGGTAGTAGTCGTCGTCGTCGGTGCCCTCGGCCATCGGGTGCGGCGCGGCGAGCATCCCCTGCTGGAACGGCGCCAGGAGGTCGGCCTTCTCGAAGATCAGCCCTTCCCGGGTAGGCCCGGCGAGCTCGAACTCGTTCGTCATCGTCAGGGCGCGCGTCGGGCAGGCCTCGATGCACAGGCCGCAGAAGATGCAGCGCAGGTAGTTGATCTGGTAGACGCGGCCGTACCGCTCCCCCGGCGAGAACTGCGCCGCAGCGGTGTTGTCGCCGGCCTCCACGTAGATCGCGTCCGCCGGGCAGGCCCACGCGCACAGCTCGCAGCCGATGCACTTCTCGAGGCCGTCGGCGTACCTGTTGAGCTGGTGCCGGCCGTGGTACCTGGGCTGGGTGGGCGTGCGCTGGAAGGGGTACTGCTCGGTGACCGTCGGCCGGAACATCGAGGAGAAGGTCACCCCGAAGCCCGCGACGGGCGCCAGCGTCTCGGCGATCGCGCTCTTCGGTGCGGGCGCGCCCGGCAGCGCCTTGGGCTGCTGCTGATCAGGCATCAGGGCCCCCCTTTCCAGGGTCGGTCGGGGAGGTCGCGGGGTGTCCGGGACCACCGGGCACGACGTTCGAGCCTGCGAGGGTGCGCGGACGACGGGGCGACGGGGGCAGCACCTGCCCGGGGAGGGGCGGGACGGGGAACCCGCCGGAGAACGCGTCGAAGGCCTCGGTGCCGCTCTCGTCGGCACCGCCTCGCGCGGTACCGCCCGTGGTGCCCGCCGCGGTGGTGACCTTCGCCCCGGATCGGGGCGACGCAGGGTGCCCCTCCTTCCCCGCGGGCGGGCCGTCCCGGGAGCCGCCGGGCCACAGGAGAGTCAGGAGGAACACGACCGCGAAGAGGATGCCGACGGCGATCAGGGTCGCGCGCAGGTCCAGGTCGGCGAACTGGCGGGCGCCCTGCACCAGGGACACGGCCACCACCCAGACGAGCGCGACCGGGATGAGCACCTTCCACCCGAACGTCATGAACTGGTCGTAACGCAGCCGGAGCAGGGTCCCGCGCAGCCACACGAAGAAGAAGACGAGGAGCCAGACCTTCGCGAGGAACCACAGCAGGGGCCACCAGCCCTCGTTGAACATCCCGTCGTTGATCGCCGAGATCGGCCAGGGTGCCCGCCATCCGCCGAGGAACAGCGTGACCGCGACGGCCGAGACGTTGATCATGTTGATGTACTCGGCGAGGAAGAACCAGGCGAACTTCATCGAGGAGTACTCGGTGTGGAAGCCGCCGACGAGCTCGCCCTCGGCTTCGGGGAGGTCGAACGGCGCCCGGTTCGTCTCCCCGACCATCGACGTGACGTACACGACCAGCGCCGGGAACAGGGCCACACCCCACCAGAGCCGGTCCTGGGAAGCGACGATCTCCGAGGTCGACATCGACCCGGCGACGATGAACACGCTGACGAGGGACAGGCCCATCGCGAGCTCGTACGAGATCACCTGGGCCGTCGAGCGGACGGCGCCCAGCAGCGGATAGGTGGAGCCCGAAGACCATCCACCGAGCACGATCCCGTAGACGCCGATGCTCGTCACGGCCAGCACGTAGAGCACGGCGACCGGGAGGTCCGTGAGCTGCAGAGGCGTGACGATGTCGGTGAAGGGCAACCGCACGGCGGGGCCGAAAGGGATCACCGCGAACGTCAGCAGCGAGGCGAACACCGCGATCATCGGCGCCGCCACGTAGATGGCCTTGTCGGCCGCCTTGACGGTGATGTCCTCCTTCAGCAGGAGCTTCATCGCGTCGGCGAGGGACTGCAGGAGCCCGAAAGGCCCGTGCACGTTGGGTCCCGGCCGGGTCTGCATGCGCGCGATGACCTTGCGCTCGAACCAGATCGCGAGCAGCACGGACACCAGCAGGAACACCAGGATCGAGACGGCCTTGAGGAGCCACACCCAGCCGTTGTCCTGGCTGAAGTCGGCCGCCACGCCGGGGACCGCGCCTGCGGGGAGCAGCGCATTCATCGGGTGACCTCCGTGCTCGTGGCCGACAACGACACGACGGCACCGGCGCCGAGGCCGAGGCCTCGGTTCACCCAGCTGCCCGGAGAGTGCTGGGGCAGCCAGACCACGTGGTCCGGCATCGGGGTGACGGCGACCGGCAGGGTGACCCAGCCGGCCGGACCCGTCACCGTGACGGGCTCGCCGTCGGCGGCGCCGATCGCGCGAGCCGTGCCCGGCGACAGCCGCGCGACGGGGCGCCGCGCCGTCCCTGCGAGGTGGACCTCGCCGTCCTGGCCGCGCCCGGAGTCGAGCATGAGCTTCCAGGTCGCGAGAACCGCCTGCCGGTGCCCCGGGGACGCCGGACCACCTCCCGCGACATCCGGGGCCGCGTGCCGCGGCCCCGTCCAGCGGGCGAGCCGGCCGAGCTCGGCGTGCACGGCGTCGAGCGTGGGCACACCG
>JAHECE010000200.1 GCA_024641895.1 Actinomycetales bacterium | reverse complement strand
CCGAGGGCCGCGCCGAACAGCAGGCAGGTGATGGCCAGGCGGCCGAGCCCGGCGGCGTCCAGGTCGGGCGCGACGACCACGGCCCCGACCGTGAGCGCTCCGATGGCTGCGGCGGTGATGACGAGAACGCCGGCGGCCAGGGCGAGGAGTCGCCCGAGGACGAGCCGCGTCCAGGAGACGGGTCCGGCCAGCAGTACTTCGACCCGCGCGTGGGCGAGGTCCGCGACCCACCCCGACGCCTGGACGATGACGTACGCAGCGATGACCGGCGAGACCAGGGCTCCCGAGAAGGCCCAGTACGCGTTCTCGGTGGTGACCCCCGGCCCGGCGCCCGCGATGGCGCCGATGAAATCGAACGCGGACCACACCTCCATGACACTCGGCTCCAGGACCGCCATCAGTGCGGTGAGGAACGCCGCGCCGAGCGCCCATGCGATCAGGGCTATCCAGCCGCGGCGCAGGGTCGCCGTCCACACCGAGCCCAGCAGCGCCGTCGGGACCTTTCCCGCCCCGCTGGCGGGCGCCGTCGTCGGCGTCCTGGACCAGAGAGGCGCGGCGTAGTCGCGCCGGACGAAGGCCCAGGCAGCGGCTCCGACGAGCGCGACGGCCATGATGAGGAGCGTGGCCGAGGCGAGCGGGTCGAAGCCGTAGCCGGGCACCAGGGCGCGCGAGTAGTTCGCGTAGGTGAACGGTGAGAGATACGCAAGGAACGCGAGCGGTCCGAGCTCCTCGCCGAGGTTCGTCGTGACGTACAGGGCGGTGACGACGACGGCGCTCGCCCCCGCCGCGCCGCGGGCGCTGGTGGTGAACTGGGAGAGCAGGAGGCCGATGCCGTACCCGACCATCGCTGCCAGGCCCGAGGCGGCGAGGGTGAGGAGAGAGCCGGTCAGGTCGGCGTCGCCGCCCCCCGCGAGACCGGCGGCGACGCCGAGGCCCAGGGCGAGGGAGATGGCTGCCACGGCCAGCGTGACGCCGATCGTGCGGTCGCGGATCACGCGCACCCGGGAGGTGCCGGTCGCGAGGACCTCCTCGAGGGAGTGCCGGTCTTCGCCCCCGCGGATCGCCTTGGCGCCTTGGATCGCGCCGTAGATCACGAGGAAGAGGTTGAAGAAGATCACGTTGTGGTAGGTGACGTAGCCGCCCAGGGTGTCGAGGCGTTCGGCGGGCCAGCGCAGGATCCGCATGGCCTCCGCGCCGGCCTCGATACTGACGGCGAGCGCCTGGGGCCCGCCCGGGAAATCGGCCATCTCCGAGGCGATCGCCATCGCCATGCCGTACATCGTCAGGCCTCCGCCGACGATCCACACCAGGGCGGCCGCGCGCATACCCCGCACGGTGTCGAGGACCAGGCCGCCGCGGGTCGCCCGGAACTGCTTGGGCGCCCTGTGCCCCTCGGCCGTCGGGTACGGGGCACGGCGAGCTCCGGCGGCGGGGCCGGCTGCAGCGGTGCGGCGTGCTTCAGCGCTGCGGCGCAGGCGCGAGCCCCGGGGGTGGCGTGAACTCAGTGAGGAACACCTCCTCCAGGGTCAGCTCGTGCGAGTCGATCTCGACGGCGTCGCCAGCGGTCAGCCAGGCCAGGAGCGGCCCGGCCGAGCCCCGGACGGTACAGGTGACCCGTTCGCCGTCGATGGCGGCTTCGCTGACCCCGGGCAGGGAGGTGAGGACCGCAAGCGTGCTCGGGCGCCGGACGATCGCCTCGACTCGATGCGCGCGCACGGTGCGCAGCTCATCCATCGACCCGACGCGCAGCAGGCGCCCCGCGCGGATCAGGCCGATCCGGTGGCACAGCAGCTCGACCTCGGCGAGCACGTGGGAGGACAGGAGCACCGTGGCGCCGCCGGCGAGCGACTCCTCGAGCAGGGCCCGGAACTCGTGCTGGACCAGGGGGTCCAGGCCCAGGGTTGGCTCGTCCAGGATGAGCAGGTCCGGGGCGTGCATGAAGGCCTGGACCAGGTGGACCTTCTGCTTGTTTCCATGGGAGAGCCTCTCGTACCGCCGGTCCAGGTCGAGGTCCAGGCGGCGGGCGAGTGCTTCGACGCGGGCGGGGTCGACGCCCCCCCGCAAGCCCGCGAGCAGACCGATCACGTACCCGGCGCTCACGCCGGGAAACTGCGGGAGCTCGCCGGGTAGGTACCCGATGCGGCGTTTGAGGGCCAGGCTGTCGCGCCGCGCATCGAGGCCGAGAAGGGTGGCGGCGCCGTGATCGGGGCGGATGAGGTCCATGAGGAGGCGGATCGTCGTCGTCTTCCCCGCCCCGTTCGGGCCCACGAAGCCGAAGATCTCGCCGCGGGGGATCACCAGGTCGAGGTCGAAGACGCCGTGACCGTGGCCGTAGTCCTTGGTCAGGCCCGAGCAGACGACGGCAGGAGCGTCGTCGTCCGTGACGCGGGGGGGAGGTGGTGGTGCCGGCATGGGGGCCTCCTTCGAGCCCTTCCATACTCGACGGCGCGGCGTCGAGTACGGAAGGGCCAAGAGGCCCGACCGCCGGGCCCGACCGCCGGCTCGACGAGGCGGTCGCTCCTGCGGCGAACACCACGGCGACGCGCGCGGGAGGCGTCGGACGCGTCGAGCTCCCGCCGGTCTCGTGGACCGTGCTCCGCCTCGCCGCCCACAAGGTCACTCCGGGCGGATCCGTTGGCTCTCGGGCCGGACGCCGGCCGGCGCCACCTGCGCGCGGGGGTGGTGCCGGTCAGCGACGACAGACCTGCCTAGCTCGGCATCTCGATCCCCTGCTCGTGCATGTACGTCATCATGTTCGCTTCGACGACAGAGGCCATGGCGTCGGCCTCCTCGGCCGGGGTGAAGAACACGTACTCCGTCCCTGAGGCCATGGATGGTGTGTGTCCGGGCTTGATGACGACAGCGTCGCCGGCCTCGAACACCTCTTCGGTGCCGTCGGCCATCTTGAGCGTGATCTTGCCCGTGAGGATGTAGCCGACGTGGTGCGCTTGGCACTGGTCGTTCGGCAGGCCCTTGTAGGCGAACGCGTAGTCGATGTCGGGTCCGTCGTAGCGCTCGATCTCGACGCTGTAGCCGTCGACCTCGGCCATGGCGGCGTCGATCAGCCCCGGAATGCTCATCCGGGTGGTAGCGGTGGTCTTGGAGACCTTCGGCATCTCTCTGCCTTCCTTGTGTTGTGGGCGGCTTCCGGGCGGGAGCCGCCCGGCGGCCTACGTGACCGCCCGGACGAGGTCGGTGATGGCGGCGGTGCCCGCCTGCGGCTGCTCGACGAGGACCGTGTGCCCGGCGCTGGGGATCGTGACGAGGCGGGAACCGGGCATGGCCTGCTGGGCTTCCCGGCGCATGCTCCCGGTGTGCCGCGTCGTCGTCATCGCGCTTCGCTCCGTTGCTGCTCCACAGACGATTCGTCCACCCCCGAGCCGACACCCCGCCGCCCCCCACCATCAAGGGCACAACGTCCCCGGTCCTCACAGCGGACGCAGGGCGCGTGCCTCGGGTATGAGGCGGGGACGGATGACCGCCCGGTAGTCACGACGGAGGGCGTGGGCGTGGATGCTGTTCGTGTGCTTGGCCGGGGCGAACGTGTCGTCGATCGCTTCAGCGCGGTCGGGCGACGATGTGGCGGCGGGCGGCTCGGTGGTGTTGTAGTCGAGGCGCCAGTCCTCGATGACGACCTTGGCCTCGCCCACCCGCCCAGCGGCGGTGGCGTCGCCTCCCGTCTCCGGATGGGGGCTCAGGGCTCTTGCCTGCGTCCGTGTTGCGGGCATTGGCGTGACGCTGCACGCTGTAGTCCTCGTCCGGCGGAGGGCTCCATGGGGAAGTTGATCTACGCGGCTAACATCTCGCTCGACGGCTTCCTCGAGGACGAGACAGGTTCGTTCGACTGGTCTGTGCCTGACGAGGATGTGCACGCGTTCTGGAACGAGCATGAGCGGCACATCGGCACGTCGCTCTATGGGCGACGCATGTACGAGACGATGCGTGTCTGGGAGAGCGACGACTGGTTGACGAACGAGCCCGCGGTGGTCCGTGAGTACGCCGAGATCTGGCGTGACGCCGAGAAGGTCGTGTACTCCTCCTCACTGACCGACGTCTCGACCGCGCGCACGAGGATCGAGCGGCAGTTCGAGCCCGAGGCGGTGCGACGGCTCAAGGAGACGTCCGGCTCGGACCTGAGCATCGGAGGCGCGGGGATCGCTGCGGAGGCCTTCCGGTACGGCCTGGTCGACGAGTGCGTGCTGCTCCTCTGCCCGGTCCTGGTGGGCGGCGGCAAGCCGGCGCTGCCCCGGGGCGTACGACTCGACCTCGAGCTGCTGGACCACCGACGATTCGACAACGGCGTGATCTACGTCCGCCACGCGGTGCGCAACCCCGCCTGTCTCAAGGTCCATCCGGCGGGTCTCGGGGTCGACGACGCCGTTGAGTCGCTGGCCGGGCCGAACGAGACGGGCGAGAGGGATCTCGAACCCGGACAGCTCCTCCCAGAGCGTGGCCGTCGAGCCGTCGTCGAGATGCACGAACGCGCGGGACCCCAGCACGCCCATGACTGCGCCTGAAGCCGGTCGCT